>JBDTTY010000232.1:0-5128 GCA_040007975.1 Betaproteobacteria bacterium
TGGCGGTTCTTGGTATTGCGGTCGCGCTGGTACTCAACGCCTTCCAGTCCAATCTCGTATTCTTTTTCACACCGACACAGATCGCCGCCAGGGAAGCGCCACAAGGTCGGCCGTTTCGTGTGGGCGGCCTGGTTGAGGTTGGCAGCCTGCAGCGTCGCGCCAATTCGCTCGAAGTCAGCTTTGTCGTGACCGACACCGCACAAAGCGTGCCGGTGGTGTACACCGGATTGCTGCCTGACCTCTTCAAGGAGGGCAAAGGTGTTGTCGCGCAGGGATCGCTTGGTACCGACGGAAAATTTCGCGCCACCGAAGTATTGGCCAAGCACGACGAGAACTACATGCCGCCTGCGGCCGCGGCCGCGCTGGAGAGTGCCGCGAAGGATCGCAACAAAGCGTCGATGTCCACAATGAAGGGCAGCAATTGATTCCTGAACTCGGTCATTTCGCGCTGATCCTGGCACTGCTGGTGTCGTTAGCCCAGACGGCACTGCCGCTGATCGGCGCACACCGGCGCGACGCTGCGATGATGGCCGTCGCGCGCCCGGCGACACTTGTCCAATGCGGGTTGGTCACGCTCGCATTCGCGTGCCTTGCGTACAGTTTCGCCACCAGCGATTTTTCAGTGGAAAATGTCGCGCAGAATTCCAATACGACGCTGCCGCTGCGCTACCGAATCGCCGCCACGTGGGGCTCGCACGAAGGCTCGTTGCTGCTATGGCTGCTGATGTTGAATGGTTGGGCGGCTGCAGTCGCGCTGCGTTCACGCAATCTGCCGGCCGTGTTGCTGGCGCGTGTCCTCGCCGTGATGGGCATGGTGTCGACCGGCTTTCTGGTGTTTCTGCTGTTCACGTCCAATCCGTTCCTGCGCTTGGTGCCCGCGGTGGCCGAAGGCCGCGATCTCAATCCACTGCTGCAGGACCCGGGCATGGTGATTCATCCGCCGATGCTCTACATGGGCTATGTGGGATTCTCGGTCGCCTTTGCCTTTGCCATCGCCGCGCTGCTGGGTGGCAAACTTGATGCAACGTGGGCGCGCTGGTCGCGCCCGTGGACCATCGCCGCATGGTCGTTTCTGACGATCGGCATCGCATTGGGCAGTTGGTGGGCGTACTACGAGTTGGGCTGGGGTGGCTGGTGGTTTTGGGACCCGGTGGAAAATGCCTCGTTCATGCCGTGGCTGGTGGGCACCGCACTGCTGCACTCGCTGGCCGTGACGGAAAAACGCGGCACCTTCAAGAGCTGGACGGTGCTGCTCGCCATCATCGCGTTTTCGCTGTCGTTGGTCGGCACCTTCCTTGTGCGTTCGGGTGTGCTCACGTCCGTCCACGCATTTGCCACCGACCCCACGCGCGGCGTATTCATTCTCGCGTTTCTGGTCATCGTGATCGGCGGATCGCTGACGCTGTATGCGTTTCGCGCTCGCGCGGTCGGCGGCGGCGCCAGCTTCGCACCCGTCTCGCGCGAGTCGATGCTGCTGGCCAACAACGTGCTGCTGGTGGTGGCCACCGCCAGTGTGCTGCTCGGCACGTTGTATCCGCTGTTTCTCGACGCGCTCAACATGGGCAAGATTTCGGTTGGCCCGCCCTACTTCGATGCCGTGTTCTTTCCGTTGATGGCGCCGCTCACATTTCTGATGGGCATCGGCCCGATCGCCAACTGGCGACAGGCATCGCTGCCAGATATGTGGACCCGATTGCGCTGGGCGTTTGCCGTGGCCGTGATCACTTCGCTGCTGCTGCCGCTGGCACTCGGCGACTGGTCGCCGCTGGTTGCGTTCGGATTGTTCCTCGCTTTGTGGATCGTTGCGACGACGGTGCTGCTGATCGTGCGTCGTCTCGCCAATGCGCCGCAAACCGGATTGATCGCGAAGATGCGCGCCAACTCGGCCTCGTGGTACGGCATGCTGGTGGCGCACCTTGGCATCGCGGTGTTCATCGTCGGCGTGACGCTGGTCAAGGGCTACAGCATCGAGGAAAACGTCACGCTCGATCATGGCCAGAGCATCAGCGTCGGCGGCTACGATTTCAAGTTTCTTGGTGTCGCGCCAGTCAAGGGTCCCAACTATGACGGCTTGGCGGGCGCGATTGAAATGCGGCGCCATGGAGTGCTGCTCGAAACGCTGCATCCGGAAAAGCGCATCTACAACGCCAGCGGCAGCACGATGACCGAGGCCGCGATCGATGCCGGTATCTTTGGCGATCGCTACGTTTCGTTGGGCGAGCCCGTGACCGATAAAGGTGTTGCGGGAGCGTGGGGGGTGCGCATCTACATCAAGCCCTTTGTCGACTGGATCTGGGCCGGCTGTTTCCTGATGGCTTGCGGTGGCTTCCTTGCCGTGTCCGATCGTCGCTATCGGCTTGCCGTGCAGCGCAAATGGTCCGGGGCAGCGGCCGGCACAAAGCCGGCATGACCGCGCCACGGGATCGATGATGAAGTCGTTGCGTTTACTGGTTCCGCTCGTGATCTTTGTGGTGATCGCGGGGTTTCTTTACGTCGGGTTGGGGCGCGATCCACGCGAGGTGCCGTCACCGCTGGTGGGCAAGCCGGCGCCTGCGTTCACGCTCGCGCAATTGCACGATCCGGGACAAAAACTGAGCACCGCCGACATGAAGGGTCAGGTGTGGCTCCTCAACGTCTGGGCGTCGTGGTGCGTGTCGTGTCGTGTCGAACATCCGTTGCTGGTGCAACTGGCCCAGGCCAAAGTCGTGCCGGTGATCGGCCTCAATTACAAAGACAAGGTGCCCGAAGGTCTTGCGTGGCTCGCGCAAAATGGCGATCCATACAAACTTTCGGTGGTCGACGCCGACGGCCGTGTGGGCATCGACTGGGGCGTATACGGTGTGCCGGAAACGTTCGTCGTCGACAAGAATGGGGTGATTCGTTACAAGCACATCGGCCCCGTCACTGCCGAAGCGTTGCAGCAGACCATTCTCCCGCTCGTGCGCGAGTTGCAGAAGGCATGAAGCGCCTTTTGGTCTGGACGTTTGCGTTCGTGGTCGGCGCGGCGATCGCGGCACCCCCCGACCCTGCGCTCGACGCGCGTCTTAAAAAGCTCGACGATGAATTGCGTTGCCTCGTCTGCCAGAATCAGTCGCTCGCCGACTCCAGTGCGCCACTCGCGCAGGACCTGCGTCGTGAAGTGCGCAGTTTGGCCGATGCTGGCAAGAGTGATGCGGAGATCAAGGCCTTTCTGGTCGCGCGCTACGGTGACTTCGTGTTGTACAAACCGCCAGTCAAAAGCACCACGTGGTTGTTGTGGTTCGGCCCCTTTATCCTGCTCGCAGGTGGCGCCGTGGTCTGGTGGTCCGTGTCGCGTCGACGCGGGCGGCGCTCCGGTGTCGAAGGCGAGTCAATCGATGCCACCGCCGTTACCGCCGGGGTCGAACGCGCGCGGGCGTTGCTCAACGATCCGCGCGAGTAATCCCCCACCTACAGCGTGCCACCGCAATTCCAGCAGATGTCGAAGTTGGCCGGCGACTCTTCGTGACACGCGCTGCACCAGACCGTGCCCGTGCGCCGACCACCGGACTCGATATCACGCAGCACGATGTTGGCGCGTTCGATGTCGCATTCGCGCTCGATCCACACCTGCGGTTGTGCAACGTCGGCGGGAACGTCGCCGACGATGCTCGACGCATGCTGATTAAAGATGTGCGCACGAATGCCGGCTTGATTGAGACGATCGGCCACCAGCCACGCGTCAAAGCGATGCAACGCGGTGTAAACCCGGATCATCGCGCAGGACGCCAGGCCTGCAGCGTCACCGTCAGTGCGCACAGGACCGCAATCAGGTCCGCCGCGCGCGCCTCGTCGTAACGATAGGGCGGCGCCTCGTCCATATAGCAGTCCTGTGCCACTTCCAACTGCAACGCATGGATACCCTGCGCCGGCTTGCCGTAATGTCGCGTGATGTAACCCCCTTTGAAGCGACCATTCTCCACGTGCGAAAACGTGGTGGCGGCCCCGAGCACGTTGGCAGCATCCCTCTGCAATTGCGAAGCGCAGCTTGCGCCGTCCGCCGTACCAAGATTGAGATCCGGCAAATGTCCGGCAAAGAACCGCGGCACTTCGCCGCGAATCGAATGGCCATCGAGCACCACCACATACCCGTAACGCGCGTGAATAAGCTCGATCTCACCTGCCAAAACCGCATGATACGGAGTGAAATAGGCGTCGACGCGCGCCGCTACTTCGGCCCTCGTCGGAGCCGCACCTTCGACATACACCGGCTCGTTGGCAAACGTGCGCGTGGGGCACAGCTCCGTGTTGTCGGCACCGGCATATAACGCGGCACCCGTCGGATCGCGATTGAGGTCGACGACGTAGCGCGATTGCGTGGCACACAGCAGTGTGATTGCGCTCTCGCGCGCAAACGCATAGAGACGATCCACGTGCCAATCGGTGTCGGGTACGGCCAACGCCTGCGGCGTGAGTCGTGGCCGCAATGCTGCGGGCAATTCGGTGCCCGCGTGAGGCACATCGATGATCAGCGGGCTGTCGCCGCGATGGAGATCCCACAGTTGCATCATGTCCCCCAGCGTGCCAGTCGGCCATCACGAATGACGCCAACGCGCGGATTGCCGCCGAGCCGATACGCGAGTTCGGCGGGCGCCGCAATGTCCCAGCACGCGAGATCCGCCTTGGCACCAATCGTAATCGTACCGCGATCCGCCAGACCCAACGCGCGCGCTGCGTGCACTGTGGCGCCGGCCACCGCCTCTTCCGGCGTGAGATCGAACAGCGTGCAGGCCATGTTGAGCATCAGCAGCAACGATGTGGCCGGTGACGTGCCGGGATTGCAGTCGGTGGCGACCGCCATCGGCACACGATGGGTGCGCATCGCCGCGATCGGCGGCACCTGCGTTTCGCGCAACGTGTAGAACGCGCCAGGCAGCAGGACGGCCACCGTGCCTGCAGCGGCCATGGCGGCCACACCGGCTTCGTTGGTGTATTCGAGATGATCGGCTGACAGCGCCGCCGAAGCCGCCGCCTGCGCGCCCCCGCCCATATCCGACAGTTGATCCGCATGCAGTTTGACGCGCAGGCCATGGGCGCGCGCGGCATCGAACACGCGCTGGGTCTGGTCCGGCGTGAAGCCGATCGTCTCGCAGTAGGCATCGACGGCATC
>JBDTTY010000233.1:0-5116 GCA_040007975.1 Betaproteobacteria bacterium
CGACCACATCGCCGCCCGGGCGCCGTGATTTTCGACATGGACGGGCTGATGCTCGACACCGAGCGCCTGGCGCCCCGCGCATGGGTGGATGCCGCGGCGTCCCTTCAGGTAGAGTTCGATCTCGCGTTGACGCAGCCGATGGTCGGGCGCAATTTTCGCGATTGTCAGGCCATCGTCAGCGCACACTATGGACCCGACTATCCCACCGCGGCATTGATGCAGGCATGGCACATCGCCTACGACGCGATTGTCGAGCGCGAGGGCATCATCGTGAAAGCGGGACTCGTGGCGTTGCTCGATTGGCTCGATCGCGAAGGCATCGCCAAGGCCGTGGCCACGTCCACGCGTCGTGACCGCGCGCAGGTCAAGCTGGCACAGACTGCGCTGCTGCCGCGATTTGCAACCTTGGTTGGCGGCGACGAAGTCGAACGCGGCAAACCGGCACCGGACATCTTTCTCGCCGCCGCGCACCGCCTGGGCCAACCGGCGGCCGCGTGCATCGTGCTGGAGGACTCGGAGCCAGGCGTACGTGCCGCGCTGGCGGCGGGCATGACGCCGATCATGGTGCCGGATCTGCACCTTCCCTCCCCCTCGCTGCTTGCGCTCGAGCCCTTGATCCTCGCGTCGCTGGAATTGGTGCCGGCCCAACTCGCCGACCTTCCTGCGTAGCCGCGCAAGTGACCATGCGATAATCGGCGACCATGATCGGTCGACTTTCCGGCACTCTGCTCGAGAAAAATCCGCCGCAGCTGCTGCTCGACGTTCAAGGCGTCGGCTACGAAGTCGACGTGCCGATGAGCACGTTCTACAACCTGCCGGCCACCGGCGAGCGCATCGTTCTCTACACGCATCTCGTGGTCCGCGAAGATGCGCACCTGCTCTATGGCTTTGGCTCGGACAATGAGCGTCGAGCCTTTCGCCTGTTGCTCAAGATCACCGGCATCGGGGCCCGAACCGCGTTGTCGGTGTTGTCCGGCATGTCGGTGGCCGAGTTGGCCCAGGCGGTCACGTTACAGGAAGCAAGCCGCCTCACGCGCATCCCCGGCATCGGCAAGAAGACCGCAGAGCGTCTGATGCTCGAGTTGAAAGACAAGCTCGGCGTCGACCTGACCACCGCAGTCGGCGTGCACCGTGCGCCCCCCGCCGCCAGCGACATCCTGCATGCGCTGTTGGCGCTGGGCTACAGTGACAAGGAAGCCGTCGCCACGGTCAAGCAGCTGCCCGAAGGTCTCGCCGTCGGCGATGGCATCCGGCAGGCGTTGAAGTTGCTGGCCAAGGCATGATGCGATGATCGAAAATGACGAATTGAATCGTGTGGTGACCGCCAAAGTGGCGGGCGTGCAGGAAGAAGTCGTCGAGCGCGCGTTGCGTCCGCGCGGCCTTGCCGAATACGTCGGCCAGGAAAAAATCCGCGAGCAGCTATCGATCTTCATCGAAGCCACCAAAAAGCGCGGCGAAGCGCTGGACCACGTACTGCTGTTCGGGCCGCCAGGCTTGGGCAAAACCACGCTGTCGCACATCATCGCGCACGAACTGGGCGTCAATCTGCGGTCCACATCGGGGCCGGTGCTGGAACGCGCCGGCGATCTGGCCGCACTGCTCACCAACCTCGAACCGCGCGACGTCCTGTTCATTGACGAGATTCATCGGCTGTCGCCGGTGGTCGAGGAAATCCTGTATCCAGCGCTGGAAGATTTCCAGATCGACATCATGATCGGCGAAGGGCCGGCCGCGCGCAGCGTGAAACTCGATCTGCCGCCGTTTACCTTGATCGGCGCCACCACCCGCGCCGGCATGCTGACCAATCCGCTGCGCGATCGCTTCGGCATCGTGGCGCGACTCGAGTTCTACAACACTGAAGAGTTGACGCGTATCGTTACGCGTTCGGCGTCGCTGCTCGAGATCAAGATGGATCCGGAAGGCGCCCACGAAATCGCCCGCCGTTCACGCGGCACGCCCCGAATCGCCAATCGGCTGCTGCGCCGTGTGCGCGATTTTGCCGAAGTGAAAGGTAACGGCGAGATCACGCGCGCCGTGGCCGATGCCGCGCTGTCGATGCTCGATGTCGACGCCTCCGGCCTAGACGTGATGGATCGCAAGCTGCTGCACACGGTGCTGCACAAATTCGCCGGCGGCCCGGTGGGGGTGGACAATCTCGCCGCCGCCATCGGCGAGGAGCGCGACACCATCGAGGACGTACTGGAGCCGTTCCTGATTCAGCAGGGCTTCCTGCAGCGCACGTCGCGTGGCCGTATCGCCTCGGCGTTGGCATGGCGTCATTTCGGCCTGACGCCGCCCGCGTCGGGTGCCGCCGCTGATTTTTTCCCCGGCACGTGATGGCGGCGCAACCCTTTCGCTTCCCAGTGCGCGTTTACTACGAAGACACCGACGCGGCCGGCGTCGTCTATTACGCCAACTATCTCAAGTTCATGGAACGCGCCCGTACCGAGTGGCTTGCCGCCAGCGGTCATCCATTGGCGGCATTCGAGCGCGACCTCGGCATCGTATTCGTCGTGCATCGGTGTGAAATCGACTATCGGCAGCCGGCGCGGCTGAACGATTTGCTGAGCGTCACGGTCGAAGTCGAGGATGTAAGTGCGGCCCGCTTCATCGCCGTGCAACGCGTGGAGCGTGAGCACGCCGTGTTGACGTCTGCCCGGGTTACGCTGGCGTGCATCGATGTCGCCCGCTGGCGTCCCGTGCGCATACCCGCACCATTGGTGCAAAGTCTGGAGAGCATCGCTTGAACGTGCACGCCGATTTATCCTTCGTCTCGCTGGTCCTGCAGGCTTCGGTCGTGGTGCAGGCCGTGATGGCGTTGCTGGTGCTGCTGTCGCTGTGGTCGTGGTGGCAGATCTTTCTCAAAATGTTCCAGCTGCGACGGGCCAAGCGTGACACCGACCGCTTCGAGGACGATTTCTGGAAAGGCGGCGATCTCGCCGAGTTGTATCAACGCACTGCGCAGGCGCGCACCGGCAGCGGCATGGAACACATCTTCACCGCCGGCTTTCGTGAATACGCCAAGCACCGCAAGCAGGGCACATCGTCGGCCGTGACGCTGGATAGCGCGCGCCGCGCGATGCGCGCTGCATATCAACGCGAAATCGATGCGCTCGAATCGAGCCTGTCGGGTCTCGCCACCGTGGGTTCGGTGTCGCCCTACATCGGACTTTTCGGCACCGTGTGGGGGATCATGAATGCCTTCCGCGGACTCGCCAACGTGAGTTCCGCCACGCTCGCCAACGTCGCGCCCGGCATTGCCGAGGCACTGATCGCCACGGCCATCGGACTTTTCGCGGCCATCCCTGCGGTGATCGGCTACAACCGCTATACCCACGACGTCGACCGCCTCGCCACCCGCTACGAGACGTTCATCGAAGAATTCTCCAACATCCTGCAGCGGCAAAACTAGTCGCGCACATCGACCACCCCAGACCGACCGCTCATGTCCATGCGCCGCCCACGCAAAGCCATCAACCAGATCAACGTCGTGCCGTACATCGACGTGATGCTGGTGCTGCTCGTGATCTTCATGGTCACGGCACCACTGGTCAGTCCCGGCGAAATCGAATTGCCGTCGATCGGCAGCAAGTTGACCGCGCCCGTACAGCCGCTGGAAGTTACGTTGCGCACCGACCAGACGGTGTGGTTGCGTGATCAGGCCACCAATGTCCCCGCCGCGCGCGTCAGTCGCGAAGAACTGGTCGTGCGCGTGCTGGCCAAGCAGGGCAAGCAGGAACAGCCGGTCGTGATCGCCGCAGACAAGGGCGCGCGCTACGACGACGTGTTGGGTATCCTCGACCTGCTGCAACGCAATGGCGTGCGCAAAGTCGGGCTGCTCGCGCGCCCGCCGACAAGCTAGCGTTTCGTGACGTTGCGCTCCGAACGGCCACGGCAACCGCGCCAGATCAAGGGCAAGTGGTGGGCATTGCTGCTGGCCATCGCGGTGCAGCTCGGATTTCTTGCGGTGATCGTGTTTTCGGTCACATGGCAAAACCGTGCGCCGCAACCCATCACGGCCGAGCTTTATGCGCCGCCCACCAAAGCAGTGGTGGTCGAACAGCCGACACCGGCGCGCGTGGAGCCTCCGGTGACGCCACCACCCCTACCTGCACCAGTACCACCGCCACCACAGCCGGCACCCAAGGCGGCGCCGGTCCCGGTGCCCGTGCCCAAGGTCGAGCGTCCCGATCCGCGTGCGGCCGACATCGCGCTGAAGGCAAAGCAGGAAGACGATCGGCGCAAGATCGCGGAAGCCGAAAAAAAAGAGGCCGACAAGAAGGCGCGGGACGCCAAGGAAGCAGACGACAAACGCAAGCTTGAAGAACGCCGCAAGCTCGACGAAAAGCGGGTTGCCGAAACCCGCGAACGTCAGCAGCGCGAAACCGAAGCGTTGCGCGCACAGGCCGATCGCGAGGCGCAAGCACGCGCGCAAGCGGAAAAAGATGCGCAGATCAGGGCGCGCGAAGTAGCGGAATCGTCTGCCCGCAACAAGGCGCTGGCAGACTGGACCAGCCGCATCCAGGCCAAAGTAAAGGGCAACGTGATCGTGCCTACCGAGCTTGCCGGCAATCCGGAGGCGATTTTCGATGTCGTGCAGTTGCCCACGGGCGAAATCATCGACGCGACGTTGCGCAAATCCAGTGGCTCACGCGCCTATGACGATGCCGTGCATCGGGCGATTCTCAAGTCGTCACCGCTCCCGCGGCCCGATCGTCCCGATCTATTTCAGCGCACGCTGACGTTGAAATTCCGTCCGTCCGACTGATCAACGAGTGTAGCTTGAGTCACGAGACTCCTCCACTCCGTAGACGAGCCGTAGGCCGCGTGCAACGCCAGGCTGACTCAACGCGTAGGGAGACGCGATCAGACCCAGCTTTGAACATCGCGGCCAAAGAATGCCCGCTCCGACTCAATGCCGGACCCGACCGGGTTTCCCTCTGCACGCAGTTGTGTCTCCAAATCTGTGTTGCGAGTCGCGGGTCTGACCCTACACTTCACACGACGTCAACGCAGCACGTGTCCCGTCGGCTTGCGGCATCAACGCCGAACCCTCTGCTATGATTTTTGCGCTTTAGCGCAGTCGCACGAGGCTGAAGCCTCGTCTACACGGCAG
>JBDTTY010000234.1:0-5097 GCA_040007975.1 Betaproteobacteria bacterium
GCGCTGTTGAGGCACAGGCCTATCGCATAAAGGCGCTCGTCATTGGTCAGTCGATTGAAGAACGACAGGATTCGCGCTGAAGAGCCGGTCCGGATCAACTCCTCCAGCGGTTCCTGCGTCGTCGAAGCGATGAGAGACGAACGGACGTCAAGATCGCGGATGAACCAGCGGGTCATCAGCGCTTCGACAAGCGGCACCGCGGCGTACGCAAAAACACCAAGTGCGAGCAACAGCGGAATCACGAACCGAAGTGACAGTCTCATCTTGGCGGTCAGGTCATTCGGAGCACTTTCGGGTCGGTCATGTTATCACTCGGCAATATCGGCCCCGTGATAGCTGCCTCCAGGCGGCCTGTGAGGTTGCCGACAGCGTGACGATGCCCACCACGCCGCCAATATTTCAAGGCGCCGAATTATCTGCAGGACGGTGTGGGTGCGCCGGAGCGGATTTTGCGGCGATGGAATGCGATAATCCGACGCGCAAATCGTTGCCAGTCCCGAAAGCTGCCCGATGGCATTTCGCTTGCTGCTCGCCTTGATTCTCGCCAGTACAGTTGTCGCTGTTGCCGGTTGTGCTTCACGACCCGTCAACACGTCCATCGTCGACGTCAATCGCAACGCCGGCTATCGCTTCGGCACCCGGCTGCAGAACGACGACGACAAGGAAACGATGATCGTGCTGGCATTCTCCGGTGGCGGCACGCGGGCGGCGGCGTTTTCCTTCGGCGTGCTGGAGGAGTTGCGCCGTACCGAGATCGAAGCCCGCGACGGCAGCAGGAAGCGGTTGCTCGACTCGGTTGATGTGATCACCGGCGTGTCGGGCGGCAGCTTCACGGCGCTTGCCTACGGCCTGTATGGCGACAAGTTGTTCGACGAGTACGAAAAGCGATTCCTGAAACGTGACATTCAGGGCGAATTGCTGGCGCGGTTTCTGAATCCCAAGAACTGGGCGTCACTGTGGTCGACTGGTTGGGGGCGCTCCGAGATGGCGGCAGCGCTCTACGATGAGGTCCTGTTCAACGGCGCTACGTTCAGTGATCTCGATCTGCGTACAGGCCCATTGATCATTGCCACGGCCACCGATATCTCGACGGGTTCGCGATTCTCGTTTCTGCAAACCGAGTTCGATCTGCTGTGTTCGAATCTCGAATCGGTGTCGCTGTCGCGCGCTGCGGCCGCATCGTCGGCGGTGCCGCTGGTGCTCTCACCGGTAACGCTCAACAACTATGGTGGCAACTGCGGCAACACGCCACCCAAGTGGGTGCAACTGCTGACCTCGCCCTACAACAAGGTACGTCCCGCCGGCCGGGCGGTGCAGCGACTGAAGGAGATGAACAATTTCCAGGACAGCAAGAATCGGCCGTTCATTCACCTCGTCGACGGCGGACTTGCCGACAACCTTGGCATGCGGGCGGTTCTGGAGACCCTGGAGGAGCTCGAGGCCATCCGGGCTACGGGAGCCACCACGCGCCTCGACAGCGTGCGTCGCCTTGTCGTTTTCGTCGTGAATTCGCTGTCGATTCCCAAGACCAAATGGGACCAATCGGAAAGTCCGCCCGACAGCATTGCGATTTTGTGGAAGGCCACCGGCGTGCCGATCGATCGCTATTCGTATGAGGCGGTCGAGCTTCTGAAGGATATTGTCGCGCGCTGGAAGACGATGCGCGAGTTGCGCGAAGCCGGACTGTTCGCGCAGGGCAATGGCGTCAAGATGGCGGCATTGGGCAATGTTCCGGAGATAGATGTCTATCCGATCGACGTTTCGTTTTCCGGTTTGAAAGACGAGGCCGAATTCGACTATCTCAATGACCTGCCGACATCGTTTGTGTTGCCGGACGAGGCCGTGGATCGATTGCGTGCTGCAGCGGGTACCATCATCGTGCAATCGCCGGAGTTTGCGCGTTTGCTCAAAGACTTGCGTGCTCGGGCGATGGCCGCACCGGCAACGCAAAAGGCGGCAGCACCATGAATATCACCGGCATATCGGTCGACACCGGTCATCTGGCGCGAGTATTCGCGATGCAACGTGCGGCGTTTGCCCGTGAGCGCTATCCGGATCTGGCGACGCGTCGCGATCGACTTGCGCGCCTCAACGCTCTGGTGAGCGATAACGAAGCGCGCTTCGTCGCCGCGATCACGCGTGACTTCGGCCATCGCTCCGCGCATGAAACGCGTCTGGCCGAGCTGTTTATCGTGATCGCCGAAATTGCACATGCGCGAAAACACCTCGCACGGTGGATGCGAGCAGAGCGCGTCGGCACGCCGCTGCATCTGCTGCCCGGACGCGCGCGTATCGAACGTCAACCGGTTGGCGTGGCCGGCATCATCAGCCCGTGGAATTATCCAGTGCAGCTTGCGTTGGCACCGGCCGTAGGCGCGCTGGCGGCCGGCAATCGCGTAATGCTCAAACCCTCCGAGTTGACGCCGGCGACCTCCGCGTTGCTGCACGAATTGGTCGCTGCAAAATTTGCCGAGGACGAGTTCGCTGTGGTGCTGGGTGACGCCGATCGTGGTCGCGCGTTCAGCGAGCTACCGTTTGATCATCTGTTTTTCACCGGGTCGACCGCGGTCGGGCGCCATGTCGCACGCGCCGCGGCCGACAACCTTACGCCGGTGACGCTCGAACTGGGCGGCAAATCACCGGCGCTGTTCGCCCCCGACGCGGACCTCGACCTCACCGTGCCCCGCCTCATGTCGGGCAAGCTGCTCAACGCCGGCCAGACCTGTATTGCGCCCGATTACGCGCTGGTTCCGCGCGAACGCATCGATGCGTTTGTGGTGGCAGTCACGCTGGCTACGCAGCGGCTGTATCCGGCGCTCGAGGCCAATGATGACTACACGGCCATTGTCAATGACCGGCACTTCAGCCGGCTGCATGCGCTGGTTGAGGATGCGCGCGCCAAAGGCGCGCGCGTGCTCGTATTGGGCGACGAGCCGGCGACATCGGCGGGAATATCGCGCAAGCTGCCACCGACGCTGCTGCTCGGCGTGAACGACACGATGGCCGTGATGCACCAGGAAATTTTCGGTCCGTTGCTGCCGATCGAGGCCTACGATTCGATCGATGAGGCCGTGGCGCGCATCAACGCGCGGCCGCACCCACTGGCGTTCTACTATTTCGGAAGTGACGGCGCGCGCTGCGGCAAAGTGTTGGAGCAGACAATCGCAGGCGGCGTGACCGTCAACGACACGCTATGGCATTTTGCGCACGAAGGGTTGCCGTTCGGCGGTGTTGGCGCGTCCGGCCTCGGGGCATATCATGGTGAGGCCAGTTTCCTGACCTTCACGCATCGCAAGCCAGTGTTCACCCAACCGCGCTTCGCCGCAGCCAGCCTGCTGTATCCCCCGTACGGCAGGGTATACGAACGCGTGTTGGCGCTGCTGCGGTGGCTGAACGGCTAATCGGCAATCGCCGTAGGCGAAGTTGTAGGCGAGGTGTAGGCGAGGCTTCAGCCTCGCAGCCTGCGCAATGCGAGGCTGAAGCCTCGCCTACAGCTCGCCTGTAACACGGCTGCGGAACGTTGCAGCGAGGCTGTTACAGCATGGATGCGCCCGGACGGGCGACACCGGTGCTTTCGCCGAGCTCGTGCACGATGTGTGCGCGTCCGACCAACAGCGGGTCCGCAGCGCCAATGCGACCGACGTCTTTGGCGCTGTACGGCAGCGAATGCAGCAGATAGCGCAGCGCATTGATGCGTGCGCGTTTCTTGCAGTCGGACTTGATCACCGTCCACGGAGCGTCGGCGGTGTCGGTGTGGAAGAACATCGCCTCCTTGGCTGCCGTGTAGTCCTCCCACTTGTCGAGCGATGCCGTATCGATCGGGGACAGTTTCCATTGCTTCAACGGATGTGCTTCGCTTTCGTGGAAACGCCGCCGCTGTTCGTCCTGGCTCACGGAGAACCAGAACTTGAACAGCTGGATGCCGCTGCGCACGAGATTGCGCTCGAATTCCGGCGCTTGCCGCATGAATTCGCGGTACTCCTCGTCCGTGCAAAAGCCCATCACGCGCTCGACCCCCGCGCGGTTGTACCAGGAGCGGTCGAAGAACACGATTTCGCCCGCAGTGGGCAGGTGCTGCACATAGCGCTGGAAATACCACTGGCCGCGTTCGGCTTCGCTTGGCTTGGAGAGTGCAACGACACGCGCACCGCGTGGATTCATGTGTTCCATGAAACGCTTGATCGTACCGCCCTTGCCGGCCGCGTCACGACCTTCAAACAGGATGATCACCTTTTGGCCGGTGTCCTTGACCCATGCCTGCAGTTTCAGCAACTCCACCTGCAGGCTGTATTTCTGACGCTCGTAAGTTTTGCGCGACAGCAGGTTGAGGTATGGATAGCCGCCATCACGCCAATCGTCGGCGAGTGCCTCGTCGGCATCGGAGACATCGGAAGGCTTGACGTTGCGATGGCGACCAAGCAGCGCGCGCGCAAGGGCTTGCGCGTCCTCCGGCGCGCGGTGCGCCAGCATCGCATCGAGCGCATTGAGATCGGCTTCGGAAGTGGCGACCACGCGATCATGAACGACGAGTTTCTCGACCGCCAAAGGTGCATGCGCAACAGGCGCGCGCCGCCGCGAAGGAAGGCGCTTGGGCGCGACAGCGCCAGCGGCGCGAGGCGAAGCCAAAGCGCCCTTGCCAGATTCCGAACGTTTGCGAGTGGCCATGTGAATTTTCGTAAGAAACAGCGCGACCGACTATCAACGATCACCGGCGCCCAACGGGCGACGCGTGCATCCTGATAGTCCGTCGCGGTAACTCAGGAAGGCGTGGTCACAGAACTCACTTCGAAGTCGGCAACTTCCCAGCCACGCCTTCCACGTAATAGTCCATTTTGGACAGGTCGGCATCCGTGATCGTCTTCCCTGCCGCCAACCGCTCCTTGCCGGTGTTGTCCTTCATCGGGCCCATGAACGGGCTCAACTTGCCGGCGACCATTTCAGCTTCGGCCTTTTTGACCAGCTCCTGCACATCGGCGGGCACGACCTTGTTGAACGGCGCGAGCTTGATCATGCCGTCCTTGATGCCGCCCCAGACGTTGTCCGGCGCCCACTTGCCGTCGAGCTGCGACTGCACGACCTTCGTGTAGTAGTTGCCCC
>JBDTTY010000235.1:0-5074 GCA_040007975.1 Betaproteobacteria bacterium
GGCGAAAGCATCGTCACTGCCGATCTGCGCGGCCCGGTGGCTTGGGTGTTGGGTGCAGAAGGTGCGGGATTGCGGCGACTCACGCGCGAATCTTGCGACCGGATCGTCGGGATCCCTTTGACCGGCACGGTGGAAAGCCTCAACGTCTCGGTCGCGGCAGGCATTTGCCTGTATGCGACCCGCGCGGCGAGAATGCGAGCCTAGATGCTTGCCTTTGTCCTCCGCCGGATCCTGCAATCGATTGCCGTACTTCTGGTCGTTGCCTTCATCGCCTTCGGCCTGTTCAACTTCACGGGGGACCCGGTGTCGTTCATGCTGGGACAGCAGGCAACGACCGAAGAGCGTGTGCAATTGCGCAAGGACCTCGGCATCGATCGCCCGTTTTATGTGCAGTTTGCGAAGTTCGTTGATAACGCAGTCCACGGCGAATTCGGCCTGTCATTGCGGCAGGGTCGCCCCGTGTCGGCACTGCTGCTCGAACGACTTCCTGCAACGCTCGAACTGTCGATTGCGGCGGCCATTCTGGCGGTGTTCCTCGGCATTCCGTTGGGCGTCTACACGGCACTGCGGCGGAACAGCATCGGTGCCCAGGTCCTGCTGGCCGTTTCGCTGATCGGCGTCAGTCTGCCCACATTCCTGATCGGAATCCTGCTGATTCTGGTCTTCGCCGTGCAGCTGGGCTGGTTGCCGTCCTTTGGTCGTGGCGATACGGTGACAATCGGCTGGTGGACCACCGGCTTTTTGACTGCCAGCGGCTGGAAGGCATTGATTCTCCCGGCAATCACGCTCTCGTTTTTCCAGTTGACGCTGATCATGCGGTTGGTGCGCGCGGAAATGCTCGAGGTCCTGCGCACTGACTACGTCAAGTTCGCGCGCGCGCGCGGCTTGAGCGATCGCGCCATCCATTTCGGCCACGCACTTAAGAACACGCTGGTACCGGTGATCACGATCATCGGCCTGCAATTGGGTGCGATCATCGCATTCGCGCTGGTAACGGAAACGGTGTTCCAGTGGCCGGGCATGGGTCTGCTCTTCATACAGGCGGTGTACTTCGCCGATATACCGATCATGGCGGCATACCTGTGCTTCATCGCTCTGGTTTTCGTCATCATCAACCTGGTCGTCGATCTCCTCTATTACACCGTTGACCCGCGCTTGCGCATCGAGGCGGGTGCGGGTGCCGGACATTGACCCTTAACCGGCTCGAACGCCTCTACGCCATCCAACAATGAAGCCTCCCGAATATATTGCCCGCTGGCACGACGAATTCACATTGATTCGGCGCGATCTGCACGCCCATCCCGAGCTGGGCTTCGAGGAGCATCGAACGGCGCATGTGGTCAAGGAACAGCTGGCGGCACTTGGCATCGAGCATTACACCGGCATCGGCAAGACGGGCGTCGTGGCGGTGATCCCCGGGCGCCTGCAGCAAAGCGGTCGTACTGTGGGCCTGCGTGCCGATATGGACGCGCTGCCGATGCAGGAGGAAAACGAGTTTGCCCACAAGTCGCGCCACGATGGTCGAATGCATGGCTGCGGACACGATGGACACACGACGATGTTGCTGGCAGCCGCGCGTTATCTGCATGAGACGCGCAACTTCGACGGCACCGCCTACCTTATTTTCCAACCCGGCGAGGAAGGCTATGCCGGCGCCAGGGCGATGATCGAGGATGGTCTATTCGAACGCTTTCCTGCCGAGCAGGTCTATGCGCTGCATAACTGGCCCGGACTTGCACCCGGTCGCATCGGCATCACGCCGGGCCCCGCCATGGCCGCGGCAGATCGCATCGAAATCACGATCGATGGCAAAGGCGGGCACGGGGCTCATCCTCATGCGGCCATTGATCCGGTGCTGGTAGCCGGGCACATCATCACCGCCGCGCAGTCGATCGTCAGCCGCAATGTAAGCCCGATTGATACCGCCGTCGTCAGCTTGTGTGCGATGCAGGCGGGACATCCGGGTGGAATGAGCGTGATTCCGTCGCACGCGAAACTGATCGGCACCGTGCGCACCTTTCGACCCGCGACGCAGGACATGATCGAACGTCGGCTGAACACGTTGGTGCAATCAATCGCCGCAGCGTTCGGCGCACGCGCCACGTTGCAATACGAGCGCGTCTATCCGGCCACGATCAACCATTATCGCGAAGCGATATTTGCCGCCGACGTGGCGGAGGCGCTGGTTGGGCGCACCAACGTTGAGCGCAATCTCGAGCCATCGATGGGCGCCGAGGATTTTTCGTTCATGTTGCTGGCCAAGCCGGGTGCATTCGCGCGGTTGGGGCAGGGCGGTGCCGATGGCGGCTGTTTCCTGCACAACAGCACCTACGATTTCAACGATGGAGTCATTCCGCTGGGTGCCGGGTATCTTGCCGCCTTGGCCGAAGCGGCAATGCCGTTGGTGCCGGCTCGCTGCTGACCGTGAACAGTCTTCGCCGGATAACCAGATGACCCCCATGCCCTCAGCTCACTTTTGCGCCACTTACGTCGAAGCGCGTGAACGTTTCGACATCGCCGCGAAATCGCGCGGGATGACCCTCCAGTCGCATGTGCATCCCACGGCGCGTGGCGCGCAAGGCGAAGAACTCGCAATCGATGTCGCGTGCATGGGAACTGCCGGCGCCGACGCGGTGCTGGTGCTCATATCCGGCACCCATGGCGCCGAAGGCTTTTGTGGTTCCGGCGCGCAGGTGGGTCTGTTGCACGACGATCGGTTTGTGCACGCGGCCATGGCCTCCGGTGCACGAATCGTGATGGTGCACGCATTGAATCCTTATGGCTTCTCCCATTTACGGCGTACCAACGAAGACAATATCGATCTCAATCGCAATTTTCGCAATTTTTCGACGCCACCGCCGGTCAATGCGGCTTATGCCGGAATCCATGATTTCATCGTCCCGTCGTCCTGGCCCCCCGGTCCCGAGGACGACGCACGCCTGCAAGCGTACGTCGCGAGGCACGGCATGCCGGCATTGCAGGCCGCGGTCACGGGGGGGCAGTGCGACCATCCCGATGGTCTTTTCTATGGGGGTGTGCGGCCCGCATGGAGCAATGGAATATTGCGGCAGGTGTTGCGCGAGGAGGGCGGCCGGTGCCAGACGCTTGGATGGATCGACTTCCACACCGGTCTTGGTCCGCGCGGCCATGGTGAGCTGATATTCGCCGGCGGCAATGAGGACGATGCGGATTTGGCACGCACCCGACAATGGTGGGGCCCCTCTGTCACCTCGTTTGTTGATGGCACGTCGACGTCGGCGCCGCTGACTGGCGTGAATTTTCAAGCTGTTGCGGACGAGTGCCCGCAGGCGGCGTACGCCGGCATTGCGTTGGAGTACGGCACGCTGCCGATGCTCGATGTGCTCAATGCGTTGCGCGCTGACCAGTGGCTGGAAAACACGCGCGATGTCCCGGCCGGCGTCCACGCGGCGATCAAGCGCCAGGTACGCGACGCTTTTTATCAGGATGCCGATGATTGGAAGGTGATGGTCTACGATCAGGCTCTCGCCAGCACGATGGCCGCATTCGCCGCCATCGCCAACGCGTCGACATCGCACTCGCGATGAGTGTGGTGTCAACATCGCTGGTGGCGCCGCCGACGTGGCGTGAGCGGATGGCCACGTTTTGGGATAGTGATGTGGCGTGGAGTTTCCGTCATTCGCCGCTTGCGATCACGTCGTTCGTCGTACTTGCGATCTGCATCGGCGCCGCGATGTTTGCGCCGTGGATTGCCCCCCACAATCCGTTCGATCTCAGGACGCTCAACCTCAATGACGCGTTGCTGCCGCCGAGTTTTAGCGCCGGGGGCAATCGCGCATATTGGCTGGGGACGGACGACCAGGGTCGCGACGTATTTTCGGCCATCATGTACGGCGCCCGGATATCGTTGCTGGTGGGCCTCGCGTCAGTTGCGCTGGCCATCCTGCTCGGGGTGTCGCTCGGACTGCTGGCGGGTTACGTCGGCGGCAAAGTGGACGCGATCATCATGCGCATCGCTGACGTGCAGTTGTCATTTCCCGCCATCCTGATCGCATTGTTGATCGACGGAGTGTTTCGTGCCGTGCTGCCTCGCGATTCGCATGGCGAAGTCGCATTGCTGGTGATCGTGCTTGCCATAGGCTTTTCCAACTGGGTGCAATACGCGCGCACCGTCCGCGGCTCGACCATGGTGGAAAAGAACAAGGAATATGTTCAGGCGGCACGTGTTATCGGCATATCACCACTGACGATCATGCGTCGACATTTGCTGCCCAACGTCCTCGGTCCGGTGCTGGTGCTGGCCACCATCAACATCGCCACGGCCATTTTGACCGAGGCGACACTCAGCTTTCTCGGCGTCGGCGTCCCGCCCACGCAGCCGTCGCTGGGCACGCTGATTCGCATCGGCAACGATTTTTTGTTCTCGGGAGAGTGGTGGATTACCATCTTTCCCGGAGCCGCATTGGTCATCATGGTGTTGTCGATCAACCTGCTGGGTGATTGGCTGCGCGATGCACTGAATCCAAAGTTGCGATAATCCACGGCGCCAACGCTCGCGCCCCATCAAATTGATATCACTCACCAAAGGACGATCACCATGCGCAAACTTCCCTGGCTCACGTTGCTGATTCCGCTGGCATTGCCTGTCTTGCTGTCCGGCTGCGCCACGTGGGGACCCACGTGGAGCGAGCTGACAGGTCAGCGTTTCAACGTGACGGTCCTCAACCGGCGGCCCGCGATCATCGATCGCGTCGACGATCAAGGCGCCTTCAACAACCCTAACCTCATTCGCGTCGAGCCCGGCATGCGTCGTATCGTCGTGCAGGCACCGGCGCCCGGTTGGACCGGCGGCCCGCCGCTGGAGGTGATGATGCTCAACGTCGAGCCTTGCAAGCGTTATTACATCAACGCGCAGTTCGCCACCGCGATCACGCAGGAATGGACGCCGGTCGTCGATTATGTGGAGCCGATCGCCGGCTGCCAAATGCCCGTTTCCAAATAGCATCACGCATGGCCGTTGCCGTCGCGCCGCTGCTGTCCGTCGAGGGGCTGCGCGTGGAATTTCCCACGCGCCGGGGCACACTCGTGGCGGTGC
>JBDTTY010000236.1:0-5037 GCA_040007975.1 Betaproteobacteria bacterium
CGACAGGCCTTGCGGCGACTAAGCCCGCCCCGCGTGCCCGACGGCGCGACGCGGCAATGCTCAAACGATGGGTCTCTGACCTCCAGTGGTCCCGCCCAGCGAAATGAAGGCGCGACGAACAAAAATTTGGAGTCTGACCGTGGTTGCGAGCGAGGCTGAAGCCTCGCCTACCCGCCTCGCCTACCCGCCTCGCCTACCCGCCTCGCCTACGGCATGCAATCGCTAAAGTCCCAGCGCGTTCCAGAGCGCATCCACGCGCTTTTTCACCGCCGCGTCCATCGTGATGGGACGCCCCCATTCGCGCGACGTCTCGCCGGGCCACTTGTTGGTCGCATCGATGCCCATCTTGCTGCCCAGACCCGCGACGGGTGACGCGAAATCGAGATAGTCGATTGGTGTGGATTCCACCAGCATTGTGTCGCGTGCAGGATCGACGCGCGTGGTCAACGCCCAAACTACTTCCTTCCAGTCGCGGATATCGATATCTGCGTCCGTCACGATGATGAATTTCGTGTACATGAATTGCCGCAGAAAGCTCCACACGCCAAACATCACCCGTTTTGCGTGACCCGGATACTGCTTTTTCATCGACACCACCGCCAACCGGTACGAACACCCTTCCGGTGGCAGGTAAAAGTCCGCGATTTCCGGAAACTGCTTTTGCAGCAACGGGACAAACACCTCATTGAGCGCCACGCCAAGCATCGCCGGTTCGTCCGGCGGCTTGCCCGTGTACGTTGAGTGGTAGATCGGATCCCGACGCAACGTCATTCGCTCGATCGTCAGCACCGGGAACCGCTCCACCTCGTTGTAGTAGCCGGTATGGTCCCCAAACGGGCCTTCAGGCGCCGTTTCGTAGCCCGTCGGGTCCGCGGCATCGGGCACGATGAATCCTTCCAGCACAATTTCCGCAGTGGCTGGTACCTGCAAATCGTGGGAGAGGCATTTCACGATTTCCGTGCGCCCGCCGCGCAGCAAACCCGCAAATTGATACTCCGATAGCGAATCGGGCACCGGCGTCACCGCGCCCAGAATCGTCGCGGGATCGGCACCCAGCGCCACGGCAATCGGAAACGGCATTCCAGGATGCGCTAACGCGTGATCGCGAAAATCGAGCGCGCCGCCGCGATGTGCCAGCCACCGCATGATCACCTTGTTGCGCGCGATCACCTGTTGCCGATAGATGCCGAGATTTTGCCGCTTCTTGTGCGGGCCGCGCGTGACCGTCAAACCCCATGTGAGCAATGGCCCCACGTCGTCCGGCCAGCACGTCTGGATCGGCAACCGGGCCAGATCGACGTCCGCACCCTCCCACACGACGTCCTGACATGGACCCGAATTGCGCTCCTTCGGCGCCATGTCCAGCACCTTCATGAACACGGGCCGCGTGGTCTGCCACGCATCCTTCAGACTTTTCGGCGGATCGGGTTCCTTCAGGAACGCGAGCAAGCGACCGATTTCGCGCAATGCATTGCGCCAATCGTCACCCTCGACACCCATGCCGCGCGCCACCCGCTGCGGCGTGCCAAAGAGATTGCCCAACACCGGAATCGTGCCGCCACCCGGCGCCCGAAAATCGCCGATCGGATGCTCGAACAGCAGCGCCGGTCCACCGGCTTTCAACACGCGGTCGCAAAGCTCCGTCATTTCGAGCTTGGGATCCACCGGCAACGCCACGCGGCGTAGTTCGCCGCGCGCTTCGAGTTGCTGGATGAATTCGCGAAGATCGCGATAGGCCATGAATGGAAGTCGTCGCGGCGTGGGTCGGGGCCGCGATGCACGATCACGGCAAGCGCATTGTAACCAACGTTAGAATGCCGGATGGTTCCCGCGCACGATGCACGATTTCTGCGGACACGCCGCGTCGTGTTCGGGATCGTCGTGGCAAGCTATACGCTGTCGTTTTTCCACCGCACCGCGCCCGCCGCAATTGCCGGCGAACTGACGCGCGCGTTTGCGATCAATGCGGCAACTCTCGGCACGCTGGCTGCCACCTATTTCTACGTCTACACGCTGCTCCAGATCCCCGTCGGCGTGTTGGCCGATACGCTCGGCCCGCGTCGACTGCTGACCGGTGGTTCCATCCTTGCCGGAATCGGTTCCATCGCCTTTGCGCTGGCGCCAACGTGGGAAATTGCGGCAGCGGGCCGGACGTTGGTCGGTGTCGGCGTTGCGGTCGCGTTCATCTCGATACTCAAAGTCAGCGCCGTCTGGTTTCCCGCCAACCGCTTTGCCACGCTCAATGGCATCACCATGTTCGCCGGCAATATCGGCGCGGTTGTGGCCGGCGCACCCCTTGCGTTGCTGGTCGCCGAAACATCGTGGCGCAATGTCTTCCTGGGTCTCGCCGCGCTTTCACTCGCACTCGGCGCCGCCTCGTGGTGGAAGGTACGCGATCGGCCCCAGGATCTGGGTTTCGTGCCGGTGGCCAACGCCGCTGTGCCGGCCGCCGTCACCACGCACTGGATGCAAGCGCTGCGCCAAGTGCTGGCCAATCGGGCCACGTGGCCGGGGTTTTTCGTCAATGTCGGCATCGGCGGCAGCTATCTTGCATTTGCCGGCCTGTGGGCCGTGCCCTATCTCGTCGAAGTCCACGGCATGTCGCGGGTGACCGCCGCGCAACACGCCAGCCTGCTACTGCTGGGTGTCGCGTTTGGCGCAGTGGCCATCGGTGCGCTGTCCGATCGCTTCGGCAGTCGTCGCGGTCTCATGCGCGCGTGCACGCTGCTGTTCGCGCTGTCGTGGTTGCCGTGGCTCTTTGACGTCCGATGGCCGCTTGCCGCAACGCTCGGATGGTTCCTGCTGATGGGACTGCTGATTCCCGGCTTTACCTTGACGTGGGCCGTGGCCAAGGAAGTGAACCGGCCCGAACATTCCGGCATGGCCACGTCGGTGGTCAATGTGGGGATCTTTCTTGGCGCAGGCATATTACAGCCGTGGGTCGGACGCCTGCTCGACGTCGGTCGCAGCGCGGGCACGATGGCCCGCGCGTGGGACGACGCGCTGTGGCTGATGGCCGGCAGCGCGCTGTTCGGCGCGGCCGCGACCTGGCTGGTGCGCGAGCACGAGCACGCCCGTTGAATGCAATCAGATCACGGCCGCCGAGCCGCCATCCATCGGAATGATGGCGCCGGTGACATAGCTTGCGGCATCCGACGCGAGAAACAGCGCCACCTGTGCCACCTCTTCGGGCGTGCCCAAGCGACGCAACGGGATTTTGGACTGCTGTCGAGCAAGCAGGTCGGCCTCCGGCGTGCCCGTCATTTGTGACTCCACCTGCAGGCCTTGCTGCACGCGCCCGGTCAACGTGCCGCCGGGACTGATCGCGTTCACGCGCACGCCCTTTGGACCATAGGCCGCCGCGAGTCCCGCGGTGGCCAGCATCAACGCGGCGTTGGCTGCGCCGCCCGGCAGATGAATCGGATTGGCCATCTTGCCTCCCATGCCGATGATGTTGACGATCACGCCACTTCCGCGCGACGCCATCTGCTTGATCACCAGGTCAGTGGGCTGAATGTAGCTGAAGAATTTCGCGTCCATTGCGTCGCGCCACGCCTGAGCATTCAAATCGTCGGGCGCATAGCGCTTTGCCGCCCCGGCGGAATTGACCAGGATATCAATGTCGCCCAGTGTGCCGTGCGCTTCGTTGACCATGCGCGCGGCTTCGTCCGCGCGCGTGAGATCGACAGCAATGGCGATCGGGGCATGTTGCATGTTCGGCATCAACGCAAGTGCGGTATCAAGATTGGCGCGACTACGCGCAACGATCGCCACGCGTGCGCCAGCTGCCGCAAACGCCTGCGCACACGCCAGGCCGATGCCTTTGGAGGCACCCGTCACCACAACATTCTTGCCTTCAAAATTCCATTGCACGTTGAGCCTCGTTTCAGTTAGAGGTTGGTGCCGCAACAGCGGCGGGGGACATCGATGAAAGCTGTTCGCGCAACATCGCGCGCACGCTGGCATTGGCCGCCTCGCGCGCCGCGGGATTGGGGCCCAGCGTCACGCCTTGGCCGGGCGTGACGCCATTGGGAACATCCTTGCGTACGATGACGCGTCCCGTCGGCGCATCAAAGCCGTGATAGGCGTCGGAATACACGCGAACCGTCAGCGGGTGTCCGGCTTCGCGCATCGCTTCCGCCAACGCGACACACGGTGCCGCCGGTGTCCAGTCGTCGAGCGCGCCGATGTGGATCGCCGTGGTCGTGCCGGGCCGCCACTTGGCGCCCGCGCGCAGCGACGCGACGCACCCGGGATAAAACGCCACCGCGACGCGGAAGAATGGGGGCGCATCGGCACGCGCCCGAATCGCCGCATTGCGCGCATTTTCGGTATTGATGGCGGCCAATGTCGTGCTGCCACCATGCGACCACCCCATGAGCCCGATTCGTTGCGCGTCGACGCCAGGCATTGCCGCAGCTGCCGCCAATGCCCCCAACGCGTCAAGTCGGCGAATTGCAGGTGTGATCGAGCGCGCCCCCGACTTGATCGTGCAAACTTCGCGCTGACCGCGCGGCGTGAAGCTGTCCGGCCACAGCACGGCGTAACCGTCGTCCAGCAATTGTTCAGTCCATTTGGCAAAGCGCTCGGACAACTGGTGCTCGCGACCCTTGCGTGTGCTGAACATGCCGCCGCAGCCGTGCAGCGCCACGATCAGCGGCACCGGCGTGGTGGTGGCACTCGCCGCCGGGCGGAACAGCAAAGCCGGCACCGTGGTAGAAACTCCGTTGACGTCCCCATCCAGCGACGGCACGTCGATGGACTCGGCCGGCGGCAACGCGGCGTGCGCGGACAGTGCCATCGCACTCGTCATCAGCATCATTGCCAAATGTGAGCGAAGGAGCACGCGCGTCGCTACTGTCTGGCTGGCTCGGACTTGGGCGCAAGTTTCGCCTTCCAGTCGACCGGCCCGGTGACGAACCGTTGCTTCAATTGTGTCAGCGAGTACGCATTGCCGACCTGAAACATGCCGTACAGTTCGTCGAAGCCGGGACCGGCGCCATAACCCACGCCAGAGATCGTGACCCGCGTTGACGC
>JBDTTY010000237.1:0-5032 GCA_040007975.1 Betaproteobacteria bacterium
TCGGGGCATGGCCGTTTTTTGTCGTCATTGGAGAATAGACAATAGCCCTCGATAAGCATCAGCGGGTCAACGCGGAAATTACCGCCCTTGAAGTCCGCTTGGTTGGTGAAGATAGTGAGCAGCTCGGAATCGTTTCCCTGGCAGACGCGCGTGCTCGCGCGGAAGCGGCCGAACTCGACCTGGTCGAGATCGCGCCAATGGCCAAGCCTCCCGTTTGCCGCATCATGGATTTTGGCAAATTCAAATACCGGGAAGCCAAGAAACAACACGAGGCCAAGCTCAAGCTGAAGCAGATCCAGGTCAAGGAAGTCAAATTCCGACCCGGTACTGACGAAGGCGACTACCAAATCAAGCTCCGGAATCTTGTTCGATTCCTGTCGGAAGGCGACAAGGCCAAGATCACGCTGCGCTTTCGCGGGCGCGAAATGGCGCACCAGGAATTTGGGGTGCGCTTGCTCGAACGCATTCGGAACGAGCTCGAGCCACACGCTGTGGTCGAGTCCTTCCCGAGGCTCGAGGGTCGGCAAATGGTGATGCTGCTGGCCCCGAAGAAAGTTGTGTTGCTGAAGCCGGTGGCTGAAAAGCCGGCAACGCCAACCAAGCATCCCGCTACCAAGCCAGAGGCCGGTGCGGCTCCCGCCGCAAAAGCCTCTCCGCCAGCGCAAGCACCGGAGAGCACCGCCGAAAGCAGCAAACAAGAAAGCTGAACAGTCATGCCGAAAATGAAGACCAAGTCGGGCGCGAAGAAGCGCTTCCGCGTACGCGGAAGTGGTTCGATCAAGCGCTCGCAGGCGTTCAAACGCCACATCCTCACCAAGAAGTCGACGAAGACCAAACGTCAACTTCGCGGTTCCGCCGAAATTCACAGCACGAACATCGATTCCGTTCGTGCCATGATGCCCTACGCGTAAGGAGCGACCATGCCAAGAGTCAAACGTGGTGTGACCGCTCGCGCGCGGCACAAAAAAGTTCTGGACCAGGCCAAGGGTTTCCGCGGCCGTCGCAACAGCGTCTTCCGCATTGCCAAAGAAGCGGTGATGAAGGCGGGTCAATATCAATACCGCGATCGTCGTCAAAAAAAGCGCGAATTCCGCCGGCTGTGGATCGCCCGGATCAACGCCGCCGTACGCGAACTCGGCATGACCTACAGCACGTTCATCAACGGGCTGACCAAGGCGCATATCGACATCGACCGCAAGGTATTGGCTGATCTCGCCGTATTCGACAAAGCAGCATTTACGAAAATTGCGGACCAGGCCAAAGCCTCTCTGGCCTGATCAATTCCGCTGCAATGAGGGAGGCGTGAACCGCCTCCCTTTTTTTCGACTTCGATTTCAGGAATGCCACCTTACGCTGATGGACAATCTCGCCAAGATCATCGCGGATGCAAAAAGCGAATTTGCACAATGTGCCGATCCTGCTGCGCTTGAAAATGCCAAGGCCAGGTTTCTGGGCAAGGCCGGTGCGCTGACCGATCTGCTGAAAGGCCTTGGCAAACTGTCGGCCACCGAGCGCCCTGCGGCCGGTGCGGCAATCAACGACGCCAAGCGGGTTCTCGAAGCCGCGCTGGACTTGCGCCGCGCCGAACTGACCGACGCCAAGCTGGCCACACAACTGGCCGCGGATGCGCTGGATGTCTCGCTGCCGGGACGCCATCGCAGCGTGGGCGCGTTGCATCCGCTGTCGCGCACACTGGAGCGCGTCGAAACGTTGTTCCGTTCACTGGGCTTTGCCGTGGCCGACGGTCCCGAGATCGAAGACGACTTCCACAACTTCACCGCACTCAACACGCCGGAGAACCACCCTGCCCGCTCGATGCAGGATACGTTCTACGTCGAGGGCGGCATGGTGTTGCGCACGCACACATCGCCGATTCAGGTGCGCTATATGGAAACGCACGCGCCGCCGATCAAAGTCATCGCGCCGGGTCGCGTGTATCGCGTCGACAGCGACGCCACGCATTCGCCGATGTTCCATCAGGTCGAAGGCTTGTGGATCGATCGCAATGTCACCTTTGCCGATTTGAAAGGCGTGATCACCGAGTTTCTGCGCCATTTTTTCGAACGCGATGACTTGAAGGTGCGCTTCCGCCCGTCGTTCTTTCCGTTCACGGAACCGTCAGCCGAAATCGACATGGCGTTTGGCGATGGCGGCTGGCTGGAGATCGCCGGCTCCGGACAGGTGCATCCCAACGTGTTGCGTGCGGTCAACATCGACCCCGAGCAGTATCAGGGCTTTGCATTTGGCATGGGCCCCGACCGGCTGGCGATGCTGCGGTATGGCGTCAACGATATTCGTCAGTACTACGAGAACGACCTGCGCTTCCTGCGCCAGTTCGCGTAAAGGCCATGTCCGCATGAAATTTTCCGAAAACTGGTTGCGTACGTTCTGCAATCCCGCACTTGATAGCGCGGCTCTTTGTGATGCGCTGACGATGGGCGGTCTCGAGGTGGAGGAAGCTCGACCCGCCGCGCCGCCGTTTACCAATGTCGTGGTCGGTCGTATCGCGTCGATCGCGCCGCATCCGGATGCCGAGCGCCTGCGCGTGTGCAGCGTCGATGTCGGTGCGGCTGCTCCATTGCAGATCGTGTGCGGCGCACCCAATGCCGCGGCCGGGATGTGGGCACCGTGCGCGCTGGAGGGCGCCGTGCTGCCCGGCGGCATGACGATCACGCGCGCCAAAATGCGCGGCATGGAGTCCAATGGCATGTTGTGCTCGGCCAAGGAACTAGGCATCGATGACGATGCCAGTGGATTGTTGGCGCTGGATCCGGCACTGAAGCCGGGAACCTCACTGCGCGACGCGTTGGCGCTTGACGACACGGTGATCACATTGAAGATCACGCCCAATCGCGCCGATTGCTTGAGTGTTGCCGGCATTGCGCGCGATGTCAGTGCACTAACCGGTGCGTCGTTCACGTTGCCGAGCGTTGCCGCAACCCCGGTCACGTTTGACGGCATGCGCAGCGTACGCGTGGAGGCACCCAACGGTTGTCCACGCTTTGTTGCGCGACTGATCGATGGCATCGACGCCAAAGCACCGACGCCCACATGGATGAAGCAGCGCCTCGAGCGTTCGGGTTTGCGCTCGATCTCCGCCGTCGTGGACGTCACGAACTACGTGATGCTGGAACTGGGCCAACCGCTGCACGCGTATGACGATCGTCTGCTCGATGGTGCGGTGGTCGTGCGCTTTGCACGCGAAGGCGAAACCCTCACGTTGTTGAATGGTCAGGTGCTGCAACTCGAAGCCGATCTGTTGCTCGTGGCCGACGAGAAAAAGCCGCTGGGCTTGGCCGGCATCATGGGTGGTGAACATTCGGGCATCGCCGACGACACCACACGCGTTTATCTCGAAGGCGCATTCTGGAGTCCAGCCGTCATTCAGGGCAAGATGCGCCGCCTTGGCTTCAACAGCGACGCCGGCTACCGATTTGAACGAGGTGTGGACTTCAACGGCTGCCAGAACGCGGTTGAGCGTGCCACGCAACTGATCATCGAGATCTGCGGAGGTCACGCCGGAGCGCTGTCCAACGTCGCCAGCAATGACCATCTGCCATCACGCACGGCAGTGCATGTGCGCGGTGCGCGCATCGCAAGAATCCTTGGCGTCACCATTCCGCCGGAAGCCACCGCCCACGCGTTTACGTTACTGGGGCTGCCACACCTGCGCAGTGGCGACAATTTTCTGGTAACGCCGCCGTCGCGCCGTTTTGACCTTGCAATCGAGGAAGACTTCATCGAGGAAACGGCGCGCGTCTATGGCTATGACAATATTCCTGCGGTGCCTTCTGCCCACGTCGCTCGCATGCTGCCCGATCCCGAGGTCGCACGTTCGCGGATCGCAATCAAGCGTTCGTTGGTCGACATGGGTTGGCAGGAGATCGTCACCTTCGGCTTCGTATCGTCCCTGGTGGAAAGCGCGCTCGATCCTGCCGCCCGACCGGTGCGCGTGCAAAACCCGATTGCGGCGCACCTCGACGTGATGCGCACCACGCTGCTGCCCGGATTGATCGAAACATTGCGCACCAACGTCAACCGCAAGGCACCGCATGCGCACCTGTTCGAACTCGGCCGGACGTTTGCGCACGAGGGTGCCGGGTTTGCGCAGCCCGTACGACTGGGCGGCTTGGCGTACGGCCCCACGCTACCGGAGCAATGGGGGCTGCCCACCCGCGACGTCGACTTCTTCGACGTCAAGGGTGACCTGGAAGCCCTCGTGGCCCCGGCCGGCCTGACGACGCGCGCCGCCACGCATCCCGCGCTCCATCCCGGCCGGTCGGCCAGGATCCTGTTGGACGGTGTGGACGCCGGCTGGATCGGCGAGTTGCATCCCAAACTCGTCACGCACTTTGTGCTGCCTAAAGCTCCTGTCGTGTTCGAGCTGGACGTGGCACCGCTCGAGGTCCGGCCGATGCCCATGGGCCAGTCGGTTTCCCGCCAGCCCGTGGTACGTCGCGATCTGGCGCTGGTGGTAGACGAGGCGCTGCCCGTGCAAACCTTGCTCGACGCGCTGCATGCCGCCAGCCCCGTTCACGTCATCGCGTTGGAGCTCTTCGATGTCTATCGCGGGCACGGACTGACAGAAGGCAGAAAAAGCCTTGCGATTCTAGTGCTTATGCAGGATACTTCTCGCACTTTGACGGACGCCGATATCGACGCCACGGAGGCCGGTTTACTGGCCATTGCACGTCAACATTTTGGCGCCACGCTTCGCCAGTAGAGCCAGTCATGACCCTTACCAAAGCAGAACTTGCTGACCTGCTATTTGAGCAGCTTGGCCTCAACAAGCGCGAAGCCAAAGATATGGTCGAGCGATTTTTCGAGGAAGTTCGCATTGCACTCGAAGCCGGTGAATCGGTGAAGCTCTCAGGTTTCGGCAATTTTCAATTGCGCGAAAAACCGCAACGCCCTGGTCGCAATCCCAAGACCGGCGAAGAGATTCCCATCACGGCGCGTCGCGTCGTGACGTTTCACGCCAGCCAGAAATTGAAGGTCATGGTCGAAGCCGCGAACCATGCCGGATCCCAGC
>JBDTTY010000238.1:0-5017 GCA_040007975.1 Betaproteobacteria bacterium
CGAGACTATGAGTGTAGGGTCTGACCCTACACTCATAGTCTCGTGTCTGACCCTACACTCCCCGCGAGGCTAAAGCCTCGCCTACGGTTCAAATTGCAGCCGCGTCGATTCAGATTGCTGGCGGCGCGAAATCCACCACCAGTCCGGCCTTACGCTCGCATGCATCCGCGTCCACCAACGCCCGGGCCTGCGCCGACGTCACCAACGGAAAGTGCCGTCGTGCGGCCAGATGGTCGTGCAAGGTCCAGCAGCTTTCGCACCCGGTGACCCACGCCTCCACCGCCACGCTGCGCAAATCGTACGCGGCGGAATAACTCCGCAATGTCTTGTGTCCGTCGCGGTCACGAAACTCGTGCAGATACGACATCGCCAGCTCGCGCAGGCTGCGATACACCGGATCGCGAAAGCGCAGTACCGCGTGATTGGACTTGGACACGGCACCCCAGTGGCGTCCACGCTTGAACAGCGCCACGACGTGCGGGTAGTCGCCAACCGCACAGTCGAGATGCATCAGCAGCGGTGGCTTGCCTTGAATCCACAGTGCACAAGCCGCCACCATGGCGCCTTCGATGCAATGCGCCTTGCGATGCTGCAGCACGCCTTGCACCGAGCGCACCGTTTCGCCGTCCGCTTCGAAGTTGGCGGGAATGGCATTAACGAAATTCTGAATCTGCTGCGGATTGCGCAGTGCCGTCAGTGACGCGAACGCACGCGTGTCCAACCCCAGATCCTCGCGTCGCGCACGAAGCCGATGAGTCAACGTGCGCATTTTGACCGGATCCGCGCGATTCAGCCGATCTGCGCGCGCAACCGGCACAGTTCGGATTCCAATGCGTCGATGCGCTCGACAAAACTCAGCACCACGCTGACGCCATGGGGATCGAGCTCGAAATCGTGGCGCAATCGGCTTGCCGTGCGTGCCACCACCAGCCAGCGCGCTTCAAAGGTCCACAAGGGCGCGTCGGGGTCGCGCGGAATCAACGCGCCATAGCGCACCAGTTCGCGCACTTCCACTTCGGGCAAGCCCGAGGCGCTGACGAGCTGCGTCCAGGTCACTTCGGTGACGGAATCGAGACGCATCGCGTCGTCGGTGGGCATATTCATCGGGCGGCCTCCTGAGCGAGATGCGCGCGTGGGTCAAAGTTGGACACGTCGGCCAGTTGTCGATACAACTCGCGTTGGCGGTCATCGAGCACGGTGGGCATTTCCAGTCGCACGATCGCGAACAGATTGCCCGGTGTGCCACTACCGCGAGTGAGACCGCGTCCGGTTAGGCGCAGCTGCTGTCCGGCACGGGTACCCGCGGGCACCTTGAGCGATACGGTGCCCGCCGGTGTAGGCAACTGTACCGTCGTGCCCAGCGCAGATTCCCACGGTGCCAGCGGCAGGTCGACAAAGATGTCCTGCCCGGAGATACGATAGAGCGGGTGCTCGGCAATTTCGATGTCGAGATACAGATCGCCATCCGGCGCACCGTTGATGCCTTTGCCGCCCTTGCCGGGCACCCGCAATTTCTCGCCGTTGGTGACGCCGCGCGGGATCCGTGACTTCACGCGATGCGGCACACGCCGCATGCCGCCGTCCGGAGCCCACTCCAGCGCGCTCATTTCAAGATCGATTTCGGTGCCGTTGAATGCTTGTGCAAACGTGAGGCGCACGACGGCCTCGTAGTCGCTGCCCGGGATCGGCATGTCCTGCGGTCGCGCGCGACCACCGCCGCCAGCACCATTGGAACGACCCCGGCGTCCTGCCAAGCCGGCAAAAAGATCAGACAGATCGATATCGTCGAAGCCACCCTGGCCCTGCGCATAGTGTTGACCCCAGTCGGGTGGAGGCCGAAATTCCTGACCCGGCGAATGGGTACCGAGCTGGTCATAGGCGGCACGCTTTTCCGGGTCCTTCAGCGTTTCGTACGCTTCGCCCATTTCCTTGAACTTGGCCTCTGCGTCCTTTTCCTTGGACACGTCGGGATGAAACTTGCGCGCAAGTCGACGATAGGCCGTCTTGATATCGTCGGCACTGGCATCCTTGGCCACCCCAAGCGTCGCGTAATAGTCCTTGTACTTCATGCGTCGTATCCTTGTGTCCAGTCGCGGTATTGCGTCATGCCGGGCGCAGGCACGCTACCATTATTGCAAATAGCAGATCGTCATGGCAGACCGCAAGGTCATAGGGATCTCGGAGACAGGTTCCAGTACTACCGCGGATTTCCCCGGACCGTTTCCGGGCGCGCATGCCTTCCATCCGGGCCTGCAAGACTTCTCGACGGGGCTCACGCGCAACAAGGATCGCATTGCGTTGACGTAGGCGCGATGTAGGCGAGGGTTCAGCCTCGCATCGGATGCGCCCGTAATAATGCGAGGCAGAAGCCTCGCCTATGCCTCGCTTACGCCTCGCCGCCGGAAGTCTAGGGGTTCGGCAATTTGGCCACATCCACCCAGCCGCCCTTGGCTTGCGACGCCAGGCACGCTTCGATGAAAGCCATCGTGTGCGCGCCTTCCTCGATGCGCGGATAGGGCAGCGCCAACGCAGGATCGCCCAGCGTGCGCGTCATCCGGTCCTGCGCCACTTCCGCATAGACATTGGCGAAGGCCTCGCGCAGCCCCTCCGGGTGGCCGCGCGGAGTGCGTCCGGTGGCGATGATCTCCGGCGGCAGGTCGGCGTCGCCGCGACTGATCTCGCGCACGGCCTCGCCTTGCATGGCGAGCCGCAGGTAGCTGGGATTGCGATGCGACCAGTCGATCATGCCGTGGTCACCGTAAACGCGCAGGCGGATATCGTTTTCGCCGCCTGCGGCCGCTTGCGTCACGGTCAGGTTACCGCGACTGCCATCATCCATGTGCATCAGTGCGCCCACGTAGTCGACGACCTTGCGGCCCTTTACCAGTGCACCAACATCGGCGACCACGCGCGCCACCTCGGTGCCAGCGACAAAGCAGGCGAGATGTTGGGCGTGACAGCCAATGGCACTCATGACCAACGCCAGGCCGCTGCGCTGCGGATCGAGGATCCAGCGAAAGCGGTTGTTTTGCGGGCCATCCTCAACCTTCAATGCCATCCCGCTCTGGATGTATTCGACCTGCACCAGTCGCAGCGGACCCAGGACACCGGTGCGCACCAGGTGGTGCGCATAGCGCGTCATCGGGTAGGCGGCGTAGCCGTGCGCGATGGCAAAGATGCGGCCGTTGGCGCGCGCGCGCGCCACGAGGTCGCTGGCTTGCGCAAAATCATGGGCAATCGGCTTGTCGCCGATCACATCGAGTCCGGCGTCGAGCGCGGCCGCCGCAAACGGATAGTGCGTGTCGTTTGGGGTCATGATCGCCACGGCATCAATGCCGTCCGGGCGTGCCGCTTCCGCTTGCAGCATTTCGTCGACGGTGCCATAGCTGCGTGCCGGGTCAAAACCCATGCCGGCGCCTGCCGCACGCGAGCGCGCCGGATCACTGGAAAAAACGCCTGCCGTGCAGCGCCACCAGCCGTCCATTTCAGCGGCGCCCCGATGCATGCGTCCGATCCATGCGTCCGGACCGCCACCTATGATGCCAAGACGCAGTGGGCGCCCGAATCGTTGCTTTAAATCTGTCATGGGAGGGTTTCCGACGAACCAGCCGGCGCGCGCCGCCGGCAAGCGATCATTTGTGTTGGGCTTCGACCGGCAAACGCAGGACGGACTTGGCCGCGATCATCGGTTCGGTCGTCGCAGAGTACGTCTTGAAATGCGGCATCTCGCGATGCGCTGCAAAGGCTGCCTCATCCTGATACACCTCGTAGAAGTAGACGCGGTTAGACACGTCCGGATCCTGCAGGATGTCAAAACGATGACATCCGGGCTCGTTGCCTACCGACCCTTGCGCATCGAGGCGCGCCGCGTCGAGAAAGGCCGGCACCATGCCCGGCTTCACATCAAATTGCACCCATACCGCGAAATGCTTCATGCGTTTTCCGTTGCTGTGGGGAAGCCTTAAATCCTAACACGCGCCTACCGGGCGACTTTTGGCCGAACCTTGGCGTCGGTACGCTTGACGCGACCCACGTTTGGGGGTTTGATCACTATCGTCAAGTACGTTCACCCCAAGGAGCGCATCATGGCAACGAAATCCCGTGCAGCACCGGCCGCCAAATCCAAAGCGCGCGCAGCACCCGCCGCCAAGAAGCGTGCGGCCAAGAAGGCCACCAAATCTCCGGCATCGTCAGCGCCGCCCAAGGCGAGTGCCGCCGCCAATCCTTTCGCCGGATTTGCACCGGGCGCGATGCCGGGTGCTGCCGACATGGCCAAAATGGCCAAGATGATGACGCCTGCGCAGGCCATCGAGCTCTACAAGGTCAACGCCAAGCTGGCGCTCGATGTCATCAATGCGGCGCTCGAGAACACGGCGAAGTTGCGTCGGCATCAGTTCGAAGGTGAGGAACGGGCAAGGGCGATGGGGCAAAAGGCGGCCAAACGTGCCGCCGAGGCGGGCACGCCGGAGGCGCTGATGGCCGCCGGGCAGAGCGTGTCGCAGGAAGCGATGGAACACGCAATGCGTTATTGGGGACAGATGTTTGAAATGATCGTGGACATGCAAAAGCATCTGTTCACGATGATGGAAGGCCAGATGGCCGGCGTGCCGGGCATGAAAGAGGCCAAGGCGGCGATGGCGATGATGCCGGACCTGCGTGGCGCGCAAAACGTGATCAACGCGATGCAGGGCGTGGTCAGTTCAGGCGGCAACACGTTCGAGTCGATGCAGCGCGTGATGGGCGACTTTGCCAAATTCATGCCTGGCATGAAACGCTGAGCATCGCGCGGTGCCGGGCGCCTCAGGGTGCCGGCACCGCCTGTCCCAGCATGTGCGCGATTACGGCGGCGCGCGTTCTCTTGTCGTCGTCAAAGTCTCCATGGCGCACCGCTCCCGTCGCGCTCGAAGACGGCGCCACGCGTACGGTGAAATTGGGCGGCAATGTCGCCGCCACATCGCGGTCAAAATATTTTTCCATGCCCAGCACCGGCACTTCGCGAGGGCCTTCGAAGGCATTG
>JBDTTY010000239.1:0-5013 GCA_040007975.1 Betaproteobacteria bacterium
CCCGGTGATTTGCCGTCATCGCTGCTCGAACGGCGCCCCGATATCCTGCAAGCCGCTTCAACACCGCAAACGACAGCATGGATGCGTCGGTACGCTCGTCAAATGGCTTGAGCGACGCGAAAATGATGCCGGAATTATTCTGGATCTGGCCGTCGAGCAGACTGTAGCCCGCGACCGACGCGACGTCCTGCACCGCCGGGTCCGCAGACACGATTTTTTGTGCCTGATCCACCAGCTTCGCGGCGACCTGCAGATTGGCGGTGTCCGGCGCGTCGATGACGGCGAAGAAATAGCCCTGATCCTCGTCGGGCACGAAGCTCGACGGAACGATCTTGAACATGAACACGATGCCGACCAGAATGCCGGCAAACACGATCAATGCCACCGGCCACGCGCGAATCGCGCTGGCGACCACACCGACATAGCTCTTCTGGACGCGCCCGAACGCATTTTCAAACCAGCGGAAGAAGCCTTTCTTCTCGCCGTGATGCGCCTTGATGATGATGGCGGCCAGCGCCGGTGACAGCGTGAGTGCCGTAATGCCGGAAATCACCATCGAAATGGCGATGGTGACGGCGAACTGCTTGTACAGCACGCCGGTTACGCCGCCCAGAAAGGCCACGGGCAGGAACACGGCCACCAGCACCAGCACGATCGAGATCAGCGCGCCGGCAATCTGCGTCATCGCGACCTTGGACGCTTCGAGCGCGGACAGCCCCTTGGTCACCATGTTGGATTCGACGTTTTCGACCACGACAATGGCATCGTCGACGACGAGTCCTATCGCGAGGATGAGTCCGAACAGCGTCAACATGTTGATCGAGAAGCCGAGCAGATGCATGCCTACAAACGTGCCGATGATGGACACCGGAACGGCCAGGATCGGGATGATCGTGGCGCGCAGTGACTGCAGGAACACGAACACCACGAGCACGACCAGTGCGACTGCTTCGAAAAATGTGTGGATGACCTTCTCGATCGAATTCAGCGTGAAGAGACTGGTGTCGAGCGCGATCCGGTAGTCAAGGCCGCTCGGAAACTGCCGCTTCAGCTCGTCAAGTCGCTTGCGCACTGCGTTGGCGGTGGCCACCGCATTGGCACCTGGCTGCTGATAGATCGCGATGGTCGTGGACAGTCGACCGTTCATGCGGCTGATGATCGAGTAGTCGCGCTTGTCGAGTTCCACACGACCGATGTCGCGCAGACGCACCGTCGCGGTCCCCTGTTTGGCCGCGCGGATGATGATGTCTTCGAACTCTTCAGGTTTGGTGAGCAGGCCCTGCGCCGTGATCACGAATGTTTGCTGGGTACCCGGCACCGACGGTTGGCCGCCGATCTGGCCGATACCAAACGTCTGGTTCTGACTCTGGATCGCGGCGTTGATTTCCTGTACGGATACGCCAAGCTGTGCCATCCGGTCGGGTTGCAGCCACACGCGCATCGCAATGTCCGGCAGCCCCAGCACCGACGCGCGATTGGCACCCGGCACGCGCTTCAACTCGTCGAGCACGTACAAATTCGTGTAGTTGTCGATGTACGTCGACGTGTAGCGATCGTCGGGCGAGAAGATCGACAGCACCATCATGATGCCCGACGACTGCTTGTCGACGCTCACGCCTTGCTGCACGACGACCTGTGGCAATTGCGCCGTGGCCTGGCTTACGCGATTCTGGATGTTGACCTGATTGATGTCTGGGTTGCTGCCCGGCTTGAACACGACGGTGATGCCGACGCTGCCGGAGGACGAACTGGTCGATGAAAAGTACAGCAGGTTATCCACGCCGTTGATCTGCGCTTCGATCGGCGCCGCGACTTGATTGGCGATCACGTCGGCGGTGGCGCCGGGATAGCTCGCGGCGATGCTGACCTGCGGCGGCGCTAATTCGGGATACTGCTCGATCGGCGCCACGGTCATCGCCACCGCACCTGCCAATACGAACAGGATCGAGATGACGGCCGAGAGGATCGGCCGATCGATGAAGAAGTGCGTAAACATGGCGCGCTATTTCTTCGCGGCAGTGGCCGGCTTGGCCACAGGCGTGGGTGCGGTGGCGGGCGCTGCAGTTGCGCCTGGTGCTGCTGTGGACGGTGCCGGTGGCGCCACGGTCACGGGTTTGCCGGGCACCACTTTCAAGATACCGTCGATCACCACACGATCACCCTTGTGGAGTCCGTTCGTAATCACGATGTCCTTGTCGCCCTGAAAATCACCGACGATCACGGGTCGCACTTCGGTCACGTTGGTCGCGCCGATCACGTAGACAAAATGACCGTTGCTGCCTTGTTGTACCGCGAGTTGCGGCACCACGATGGCGTTGGGGCGCATGGATCCTTTGACATTGGCAGTGACGAACATGCCGGGACGCAGGTCGAGCTTGGGATTGGGCAGCACCGCCCGGACCAGAAACGATCCGGTGTCCTGACTGAACGACGGATCCGCAAATCCGATCGTGCCGCGATATGGATAGATTGCACCACCGGGCAACACGATCTCCACGGTGTAATTGTCGCCCTTGGGCGGGATCACCTGACCTTTTTCCGCCCATTCCTTGTACTTCGCCATCTGATTCTGCGAAATGTTGAAGTTGACCCAGATCGGATCAAGCGCGGCAACGTAAGTGAGGAAAGCGCTGTCGGCCGCGGCGTTGACGAAGGCACCCTGACGTTGCAGCGAGCGGCTGGCAACACCGGTGACCGGCGACGTGATCGTCGCGTATCCGAGATTGAGTTGCGCCTGTTCCACTTTAGCCTGGGCCGAAAACACGGCGGCCTTGGCAGCATCGAGTTCACCTTTGGCCTTGTCGAGGTCCGACAGGGGCAATGCGTCCTGGTCTGCCAGCGGTTTCACGCGGCCATAGGTGGCTTGCGCCGTCGTGTAACGCGCTTGCTGCGATTGCAGTTCGCCCATTGCCGCATTGAACTGCGCCTGGAACGGCTTGGGATCGAGCAGGAACATCAGCGCGCCCTGTTTGATCAATTCGCCTTCCTGGTAGGCGATTCTGTCGAGGAATCCCGACACACGCGCCACGATGTTGACCTGCCGCGAACTCTCCGTCTGAGCGACAAAGTTCGCGATGTAGGGAATGGTGACGGGCTCGATGGTCTGGACAACCACCTGTGGCACAGGGCGTTCTGGTGCTGGCACTTCCTTGCTGCAGCCGGCGACCACCATGGTGGCTGCAATGACGAGGGCGACGGCGTCGAGCCGAACACCTGCGGCGGACGGACAAGCGAAATGCGGCATGGCAACCCTCACTGCCGGCGTGAGCCGTGTTGAATTCAGCGCACGAGACGCGCCGTCAGATCGTGCGCGTCGGCGCCGGTCACTACAACCTCTGCGAACTGGCCAACCTTCAACTTGCCTCCGCCCGCGACGCGCACAATGCCGTCGATCTCCGGCGCGTCGGCCATCGAACGCGCGACCGCGGTGTTGCCGTCGACGTGGTCGACGAGCACTTGCTGCGTGGTGCCGATCTTGCGCTGCAGGCGCGCGGCGCTGATCCGCGCCTGTGTCTGCATGAAGCGCGCCTGACGCTCCTCGCGGACCTCCTGCGGCACCGGGTCCGGCAGGCCATTGGCTACTGCACCGTCGACCGGCGAATACGCAAAACAGCCCACGCGATCGAGTTGTGCTTCGTCGAGAAATTCCAGCAGCTCGTCGAATTCGCGTTCGGTTTCTCCGGGAAAGCCAGCGATGAACGTGGACCGGATCGTGAGGTCAGGGCAGATCGCGCGCCATGCCTTGATGCGTGCCAGCGTGTTCTCCGCGTTGGCGGGGCGTTTCATCAATTTGAGGATTCGCGGGCTCGCGTGCTGAAACGGCACGTCAAGGTAGGGCAGCAGACGGCCCTCGGCCATCAGCGGAATCACGTCGTCGACGTGCGGGTAGGGATAGACATAGTGCAGGCGCACCCATACGCCGAGCTCCCCCAAAGCGCGCGCCAGCTCGGTCATCTTTGTTTTCAGCGGGCGGCCTTGCCAGAAGCCCGTGCGGTACTTCACGTCCACCCCGTAGGCGCTGGTGTCCTGCGAGATCACCAGCAGTTCCTTCACGCCGGCCTTGACGAGGCGCTCGGCTTCCACCATCACATCACCGATCGGACGGCTGACGAGATCGCCGCGCATGGCCGGAATGATGCAAAACGTACAGCGATGATTGCAGCCTTCGCTGATCTTCAGATACGCGTAATGCGTGGGTGTCAATTTGACGCCGATGCTGTCCGCCGGCGCGGGCATCAGGTCGATGAATGGATCATACCGCCTGGGTAGATGCGCGTGTACGGCGGTCATCACTTCCGCGGTTGCATGCGGGCCGGTGACGGCCAACACCTTGGGATGTGCGGTGCGCACAAATTCGCCGCCATCCTTGGCGCCGAGACAGCCGGTGACAATTACCTTGCCGTTTTCGGAGAGTGCTTCACCGATCGCATCGAGCGATTCGGCGACGGCGGCATCGATAAAGCCGCAGGTGTTGACCACGACGAGATCCGCGCCTTCATACGAAGGCGCGATCGCATAACCTTCCGCCCGCAACTGCGTCAGGATCTGCTCGGAGTCGACCAGTGCCTTGGGACAGCCGAGCGAAACAAAGCCCACGCGCGGTGCAGCGAGGGGCTTGGTTGGACGAGGAGGGCGGGGATTAGCGGGCATAACGCATCGCATCAACGCGGTGCAACAACAACGCGTTGCTGCACTGCTTTGCGGCGGTCAGCGTTTCTTGTCGTCGTCCGCCGAGTTCGCGGGCGGGGTAAAGTTCGGAAACGGGAAGGCGGTGAACATGCCACGCGTCTGATCCTGCATCCGTTGCTGCATGTCCATGAAGAGCTTGGCACTTTGCTCGAGATAGTTGCCAAGCATGCCTTGCATGGCCGGCGCCTGCATCTGCATGAACTGCTTCCACAGGTCGGGCGTCAGCATCATCTTGTCGCCATAAACCTGCTTTGCCTGATCCTGCAATTTCTTCTGGATGGCCATGAACGCCTTGACGTTCTGCTCCATGTACTGGCCCATGAT
>JBDTTY010000240.1:0-4973 GCA_040007975.1 Betaproteobacteria bacterium
TAGCGCAACAAGAACGCCTCGAGCACGCGCAGAAAATCGTTGAACACGGGAAATTGCGCGACAAAGGCAAACGCCACAGTCACGAGCGGGACCAACCCCAGCAACGTCGTGAACGCGAGGCTGCCGGCCGCGCGGGCCCACCCAACGCTGCTCAGACGGCCCGCAACACTGCGCAGAAATGTGATGGGGCCGATCAAGCGTGACGATCAGGGAGCTTAAGGGGCGCGATTATCGCAGAAGCGCAAGGGTCCGCAGGTTGGCGTGACCCAATCCCGACGCCAGCCAGTTGCCATGGCAATTCCGTACACGAGGCCGCAGCCTCGCATCCAAAATCCACATGGTCAATGCGTGCGCTTGGTCAACCAACCGCCGGTGGCGAGACACACGCCCACCGACCAGAACACCGGCGTCAGTCCCACTGTGGCACCCAAAACGCCGAAGGTCAGCGGTACCGCCACCGCCATCGACTGGACCAGCGACATGCGCACACCAGCGGCCTCGCCCATCCGTCCCGGAGGCGCATGGCTGTGTAACAGCGACATCACCATCGGTTGACTCATGCCAAGCCCCAGGCCCAACGAAAACGACAACGCCATCAGCGTCGGGGCGCTCGAGGAAAACGGGAACAGCAGGTAGACGACGCCGGCAGTGACCAGAGCGATCGTCAGCACCTGATGTTCGGTGAAACGCATGAGAATCCAGCGCATCGAGAAGCGGACGATGAACGTGGCCGCGGCAAAGGCGGCGAGGATCATGCCGATCTGCGACGCCGACAGCCCGAGGCTCGCGCCGTAGATAGGAATCACGATCGTGTGCAGATCCCAGCCCATCGCCAACAGTACGTTGACGAAAAACACGCGCCGCAGCTTGTGGTGCGTCAACAGCGCCAACGCGCCACCCGCCTGGTTCTTCACGCGCGCCGCATGTGGTCCAGGCAACGCAAGTTTGCCGGCGCCGAGCAACGCCGCCGGCACGAGCGGGATAAGCCCCAGCACGGCAAAAGTAATCGCATAGCTGCCGTGATCGATCGTGAAGCCGCTGAGAAGCGGTCCGACAAAGCCCGAAATTGAATAACCGAGCGCCAATAAACCGAAATTGTTGGCGCGCACCGCCGGACCACCCAGCTCGCCGGTCGCGTTTTGTACCGCCACTTGAAATAGCATGAATGACACGCCGACGATGGTGGCGCTGGCAAACAACGCGGGCAATCCCGGCATGATCGCCGGCAACAGCGCGCCTGCCGCCAGCGCCAGCGATCCCACCAACATCGGGCGACGCACGCCGATGCGGTCGGACAAACGTCCGGCCGCCACGGCGCAGAACATGGGCAGAAATGCGTACAACGCCAGCAATACACCGACCACGGCACTCGACACACCGAGGTGCAGCGCATACAGCGATACGGCCACGCGATTGCCCGTCAGGACAACATGATTGGCGATGCCGAGCGAAATCAGCGCGATCAGCGTCGGGTTGGCGTTGCGCAGGGCGATCATGGCGCCAATCGGCCAATGCGCCAGTTCGCGCCCTCGCGCTGGAAAATGATCCGGTCATGCAGTCGCGACCGGCGCCCTTGCCAGAACTCGAAGGAATCGGGCACGAGTCGGTAGCCACCCCAATGCGGCGGGCGCGTCACCGTTTCGCCGGGAAAGCGTTCGTCGGCATCCGCAAATTTCGCTTCGAGCGCGGCGCGATTCGGCAGTGGTTCGCTTTGCGGCGATGCCCAGGCGCCAATACGGGAAAGTCGCGGGCGACTGGCGAAATAAGTGTCCGCTGTCGCCCCGTCGACGCAGGTGATGGCACCTTCGATTCGGATTTGGCGCTCGAGCTCCGGCCAGAAAAAGAGCAGTGCCGCGGCCGGCCGCGCCGCGAGTTCGCGACCTTTGCGACTCTGGTAGTTGGTATAGAACGTGAATCCCTGCGCGTCGGCGTCCTTCAGCAACACGATGCGCGCCGCGGGACGACCATCGGCATTGACAGTGGCCAACGTCATCGCATTGGGTTCGAGTACCTTGGCCGCCACCGCCGCATCGAACCATCGTCGGAATTGGACACCGGGATCAGGGTCGACATCGTGCTCGTCGAGCACCGCGCGCTTGTAGTCGGTGCGCAAATCCGCCAAGGAAACGTTGAGGCTGTTCGAATCGCTGGTGTGGTTCATGCGGATGTCCGGTGGCCGCGTCGAGCATTCGCCGGGTCACCGTGACTCACATTCTACTCTGTTGCACGCCGCCCTTCGCAGGCGAGACCTCAATTTCGCGGCCGCGCGCGATGTAGGCGAGGCTGAAGCCTCGTCTACTGGACGAATTTCTTTTCGTAAGTCGCGGTCAGGCGCACGGGCAATCCGTCGGCGCGGACTTTGTCGAGCGCCTCGCTCAACGCCTTTAACGTCGTTGGAGACGTTTGCGGACTGCAGGCCAGATAGAGCGGGATGTCGCGCACGACAAACACAAGCTTGAAGTCGGAAACCTCGGCTGCCCGCGCCACATCGCGGGCGCCAAAAAAGCCGGTGATCCAAAGATCGATTCGATTCGGATCCTCGGAGCCCAGAAATAGCCGCCGCGGATTGGCGCGATCTTCAAGTGCCTGGCGGATGTTGGTCACGCCGTTTTCTTTCAGGTACTCAACCTTGCCGTCGTTGATCACACCACCGATGCGATAGGGCTTCAAGTCCACCAGCAGCCGCACACTACCGGCAAAATCACCGCGACCGTAGACGCCCCAAAGATTGCTCGCAAATGGACCGACCCACGCGAACAGCTTTTCGCGGTTGTCGAGTCGTGCCATCGCAAAGAGACAGGTGTCCTTTTCGGCTTGAGCGCGCATGTAGGCGCGGGTCCACGGCAGCACTTCCATCGTGTACGACACATTGGCGCGCTTCATCGTTTCGACGACCAACTCGGTGACGAGGCCGGTGAGCTTGCCGTTTTCCGAATAATTGAACGGTGGATTTTCCTCGGTCAGCAGCGTGAGCGCGTGTGCGGGCAAGGCGAACGCGATCGCCAGCACAAGCGTCCGCGTCACAAAAGACATGCAGATTCGATGGAAGGTCATGATTGCGGACGGGGCGGCGGCAAACTCCGGATTCTCGCGCGGGGTGCGCCTTTTTGCCATCGGACACGGCGGAAGCATGCGCCGACGCGGACGATCGCGCTACACTCGTTCGTCACCGTTGCCACGATCTCCGCGCCATGAGGCTCGACGCCAGCCATACCCTGATTCTGGCCATACTTGTCCTCTATGCGGGACGCTATGTCAATCGGGTCGTGCCGTGGCTACGCCAGCACAGCATCCCCGAGCCGGTGACCGGGGGCCTCATCGCGTCGGTTGCGCTGACAATCATTCAGCTCGCGGCTGGCATCACGATCACGTTCGACCTGTCGACCCGGGACCTGTTGTTGACGGTGTTCTTCACGACGGTCGGACTCTCAGCGCGGGTCAGCATGTTGCGTGCTGGCGGCATCACCCTTGTCGTGTTGACGTTGTTCGCAGTCGTCAACCTGATCCTGCAAAACGCCATTGGGGTCAGTCTGGCCACACTGCTCGGTATGCCGCCCGCCGCGGGACTGCTCGCGGGCTCGGCCGCGTTATCGGGCGGACACGGCACGGTCCTCGCCTGGGCGCCGATCATCGCGGCGCGCTTCGGATTCGACGGCGCTCCGGCCTTCGGCGCCACTGCCGCTACGTTTGGCTTGATCGCCGGCGGCATTCTGGGTGGCCCGCTGGGCGAACGGTTGATCGCCCGCCATCGCCTCAATGCCAACGATGCGGCGACACTGTCGGTCGGCATGACTTACGCGCAGGAACATGAAAAGCGGATCAACGCGGATAGCGTCCTGAATTGCCTGCTGGTCATTGCGATCGCCATCGCCCTGTCGGGCTATCTCAACGGGCTTTTGGCGGCGGTGGGCATCACGCTGCCGGCCTTCGTCACGGCACTATTCATGGGCATCGTGCTTTCCAATGTCGTGCCGACGGTGCTGCCCAAGGTGCCCTGGCCCGCCGGAACGCCGTCACTGGCGCTCATTTCCGAGATCGCGCTCGGCCTGTTTCTCGCCATGTCGTTGATGTCGCTCAACCTGACCTCGCTCGCGAACGCGGCTTTGCCGCTGCTAGTCATCCTCATTGTGCAGATTGCGGTGTGCTGGATGCTGCTCTCGCTGGTGGTGTTTCGGCTGCTGGGGCGCACCTACGACGCGGCGGTGACGACCGGGGGGTTTTTCGGCTTGGCCCTGGGTGCCACTCCGACATCCATCGCGATCATGACTGCCATCACCAAGGCTCACGGCGCATCGCCGCGATCGTTTCTCGTGGTGCCGTTGGTCGGCGCATTTTTCGTCGACATCGCCAATGCCTTCGTGCTGCAGGGCTTCCTCCAGTGGCTGGGTGGGCCATAACCGCAGAGGTCTCCGGCGTACGCGCCGCGCAACACTCGCGGCAACACGTTGCGTTTTCCCTCTGCGATGCCCTTCCCTTGCAGGGAAAATGCGGTATAGTCGGCGCCGATGGAGTGGTAACCCGTGACAGGAGGGCCTGCTTCAGAACGATCGGCATTGTCCGCTCGCACCAATCGACAGGAAGGAGACTTATGGCTACTGCCAAGAAAGCTGCGAAAAAACCCGCCGCCAAGAAAACCGCTGCGAAAAAACCCGCTGCGAAAAAACCGGCCGCCAAGAAACCCGCCGCGAAAAAAGCTGCACCCGCCAAGAAAGCTGCACCGGCGAAAAAGAAACCAGCCGCAAAGAAACCCGCTGCGGCCAAGCGCAAGCCCAACGCTGCGTTCATGAAGCCCATGACCCCGTCGGCAACTCTCGCCGCCGTCGTCGGTAGCTCGCCCATGCCGCGCACCGAAGTCACCAAGAAGATCTGGGACTACATCAAGAAGAACAAGCTGCAGGATCCGGTCAACCGTCGCAATATCAATGCCGACGACAAGCTGAAGGCCGTGTTCGGTGGCAAAGGCAAGGTCTCGA
>JBDTTY010000241.1:0-4939 GCA_040007975.1 Betaproteobacteria bacterium
CCGGAACGATCGTGAAGCCGCCGCCGATACCGAGCAGGCCGGCCAGAAACCCCACGACGACACCCAGGACAATGAATATCGCGAGCAGCGAGAAATTCAAGAGGTCATGCCGGTTGTGTGCGCATGCACCCACTGCAATGGCGCCAATTTTTTCATGCCTTCGGCACCTTGCGCGCAGCGAGTTTGACCACGGCAGACCACTCCTGTGGCGTGACCGGCGTGATCGACAACCGGTTACCCCGACGCAGCGTCACCATCTCCACCAGCGCTGGTTGCGCGCGCATCTCGGCAATGGAAATGAGTCGCGTGATTTCCACCAGCTTGACGTCGACGTTGAACCAGCGCGGATCCTCGCGCGTGGCCTTCGGGTCGAAATACTTGCTGTTGGCGTCGAACTGTGTCGCGTCCGGATGCGCCAGCGCTGCCACTTCGACGATGCCGGCGATGCCGGGTTCGGGGCAACTCGAGTGGTAGAAAAACGCGCGATCACCTAACTTCATTTCGCGCATGTAGTTGCGCGCGAGATAATTGCGCACGCCGATCCATGACGTTGTCTTTCGTTTGGCGCGCTCGAGATCCGTGATCGAATACTCGGTGGGTTCGGATTTCATCAGCCAGTAATGCACTTCGACTCCCTGCCATTGCGCCATCGCAATTGCACCGCGCGCAGCACTTCCCTGAGGACTGCTTCGCTCGGCGAATTCACCTGCACCTGCGAGGTTGTTGGATTGACAAGCTGCCAGCGACCGGTCAGCGCGACGATTTGACGACGGGACGGTCGACGTCGCGGCATGCATGAATCCTCAGACAGGCGAACGGCGCCCTATCTGAGCGCCGCGCGTGGAATGGGTGTCCCCCGATGATGCCGTGCCCACCGTCATCTTGAACCTGGGTTCAAGAATGGCCACCTGCCGGAACCTTCAGGCGCTTCCGCATGGGGGCGCACACCGGTCCACAAAGGCAAAGGCAACCTCGCTACGAGAGCATTGGTTCAAAGAGTATATGGCGGGCTCGAACACCCCAGGGGACATTGAAACGCTTGATAACCTGGTATAGCGAATATGCAAACTCACGTGCGCCGCGTTGATCACCGCATCAGAACAATTTCTCCTGACCGGCGAGGACCTGATCAATTGCGGTGTGCATCGAATGGATTCTACGCTGCGCAGTGCCGTCGTCAACGTCGGTCGATGCCACAGCGGCAACAACCGACGCCGCCTTGCGTTCGCGCAACAGTTCGTTGGCGAGATTGAGCGCGGCCATCACCGCAATGCGGTCGACGGCGGCAATCTTGCCGCCATCACGAATCTCGCGCATCCGTTCATCCAGCAGCGCAACCGCGTCCATCAATTCGACGCGCTCATGCTCCTTGCAGCCGACCTTGAATTCGCGGCCGACAAGCATGATATCGAGCTGCACCGTGCGTTCTGCTGGATTGCCGCTGCGCGTACTCATTCGGCGGGCATTCTGGCGATCAGCGCGTCAAGCCGCGCGCCCGCTTGCTGGGTGCGAATGGTCATCTCACGATTGCGCTCCTGCGCCATTGCCAGATCGCGCCGCAGTGCTTCGTTGGCGGCACGCAGGGCGCGCGTGTGCGCAATCAGCGAGGCGAGCTTCTGTTCGAGTTGGGCGAGATCGGCATCCATGGCAGGTCACATTGTACGGTTTCGACTATAGGCGGCGCGCGCGGCGGGCGTCAACCACCGGCGGCCCCGCCCATCGGCTGGCGTGCGGTGCGCGTCAACTGGCCCGATCCGCAGCGGCCGGGTTCGTGGCCAACGCCTGATAGTCGACGCGTGTGACGGTCAATTCCTCGGCGCCGCCCGGCGTCTGCAATGTAACCGTGTCGCCTTCGCTGGCCTTCAGCAACGCGCGCGCCATCGGCGACACCCAACTGATATAGCCTCGGTCCGTGTCGATTTCGTCAACGCCAACGATGCTGACCGTGCGTTCTTCGTCGCGACTGTTGATGACCGTGACCGTGGCTCCGAAGTACACGCGATCGACATCGTCGGCATTTTTGCGATGAACCGGATCGACAACCTGTGACTTGTCGAGACGCTTGATCAGAAAGCGGATGCGTCGATCCATCTCACGCAGCCGCTTCTTGCCGTAGATGTAGTCGCCATTCTCGGAGCGATCGCCATTGCCGGCCGCCCACGACACGATCGCAACCAACGCGGGCCGCTCCGTGCCTACCAATAGATCGAGCTCGCCCTTCAGCCGCGCGAAGCCGCCGGGGGTCATGTAATTCTTGGTGCCCTCTGGAAGAATCGACGCACCTTCCGGTACGTCATCATCCGCGTCGTCGCCGTCTTCCGGCTCGCGGGTAAAGGCCTTGTTCATGGATGGCCCTCGTCGAGAACATGCGTGCAGAAGATCGATTATAGGCCGAGGGGCCGGCATGGCCGGTGTCGCGTCGCATTGCGCAGGGCCACCACCCTATAATCACTGCCCGCCCTCGGACCTGCGCCGCGTGCAACGTTTATCGCCTTTCCCGGTTCTGATCGTTCTGGCCATCTGCGCACTGGCCGCGATGGCGTTCGCACTCGCCGCCGGCAGTGTGCAGGTGGCGCTGCCCACCGTCTGGACCGCGCTGTTTGGCAACAGCGCCGATACGGCCTCGGCGGTCGTACGCGAGTTGCGCTGGCCACGCGCAATGGCCGCCTTTGCAGTAGGAGGATTGCTGGCCGTGGCCGGTGCGTTGATGCAGGTTTTGCTGCGCAATCCGCTTGCCGATCCCTATGTGCTCGGCTTGTCCGGTGGCGCTGCGTGCGGCGCGCTTGCCGCGATGTTGCTCGGGGCGGCGGCACTGGTCACGCCGGCTGCATTTGGCGGCGCGTTGGTGTCAAGCGCGCTGGTGTTTGGCCTGGCGCGCGGCGACGGCGCATGGTCGCCCGCGCGGTTGCTACTGACGGGTATCGTCGTCGCGGCCGGCTGGGGCGCATTGATCATGCTGATGCTGGCGACGGCACCCGAGGCGCAGGTGCGCGGCATGCTGTTTTGGCTGATCGGCGATCTTTCTTCCAGCACGCACGGCGGCATCGCGCTGATCACGCTCGTGTTTGTGTTGCTGCTGGCGCTGCCACTCGCGCGCGATGCCACGCTGCTGGCGCGCGGCGATGTCACGGCGGCGTCGCTGGGCGTGCCGGTGCGGCCGTTGACGATTGCGCTGCACGGATTGGCGGCACTGGCCACGGCGATTGCCGTCACCGTCGCCGGCAGTGTCGGTTTTGTCGGCTTGGTGGTGCCGCATGCGGTGCGCATGGTGATCGGCAATGATCAGCGCTGGCTGCTGCCCGCGTCGGCGCTCGCGGGCGGCGCGCTGCTGGTGTTGGCAGATACGCTGGCCCGCACGGTAATCGCGCCGGCGCAGTTGCCCGTCGGGGTGCTGACCGCGCTGGCGGGGGTGCCAGTGTTTTTGTGGCTGTTGCGGCGATCGAGTCCATGAGTGCAGTGATGCTTGCCTGTCGCAATCTGGCGCTAACGGTACCCGGCCGCACGTTGTGTCGCGACGTAGCGTTCGACATTCGCGCGGGCGAGTGCTGGGTGTTGGTGGGACCCAATGGTGCTGGCAAGACCACGCTGTTGAACACACTTGCAGGCTTACGCGCACCCGCCGCTGGAAGCATCGCCATTCGCGACGTGCCGTTGGCCGCGATGGCGCCGCGTACACGCGCCCGCGCGATCGGCTTGCTGCCGCAGGATACCGCCGACGCGTTTCCTGCCACGGCCTTCGAGATTGCGCTGGCCGGACGCCATCCGCACGTGCCGCGCTGGCAGCCGGAAAGTGCCGCCGACATCGCGCATGCACACGCCGCTCTGGCCGCGGTGGGCATGGGCGACTCGGGAACGCGCAATGTGCAGACTCTGTCCGGTGGCGAACGGCGGCGCGTTGCGCTGGCGATGCTGCTCGCGCAGGACCCGGACCTGTATCTGCTCGATGAACCGACCAATCATCTCGACATCGCGCACGAAGTGCGTTTACTCGAGTTGCTGGCGAGCCTCGCACGCGACCAGAACAAGGCGGTGCTGATGGCGCTGCATGATCTGACCCTGGCCGCGCGCTATGCGACCCATGCGATCCTGCTGGGATGCGAGCGTGTGGAAGCCGGGCGGGCAGCCGCGCTGCTGACGCCGGAGAAATTGTCGGCGCTGTACGGTCAGGCGCTGGTCGCATTGCCGCATCCGCGCGGGACCGCGTTTCTGCCCGCGTAGGCCCGCATCACGATTTTTCCGCAACAACACGGGCGCGATCCATCACCGCGCAAAGCTGCTCCACACCATCGAGAAAGCGCGGACCGGACCGATGCAGCAGCATCGCGTCGACCACGAAGAGATTGTCTGCCTTGACCGCCGGCAACTCCGGCCAGCGCCTCCATGCCGATAGCCAGATGGGGGGCTTCGCGTAGTCGGTGCCGGCGACGATCACCTGCGGTCGCGCCGCCAAAACGGCTTCGGCATTGATGGCGGGCGCGGGGGCCGCCAACGTCCCGAATACATTGCGACCGCCGCATAGCTTGATGGCTTCGGTGATCAGTTGCGGCGCACCGACGGTGAACATCGGCGCATCGCCGAGTTGATAAAAGACCCGCAGCGGTACCAACGGCACGGGACGTTTGTCGAGCGCCTGCAGGCGACTTCGCCATTGCGCCAGCGCTGGCGCCACTAGCGCGTTCGTTCCCGCCAGCATCGACAGATTTTCCACATCATCGGCAATGCCGCTGATCGTCTTGGCATCGACCATGTAGATCGCAATGCCACGCGTGCGCAGTTGCTCGACCTGCGCCAGCGCTGTCCACGGCCAGGTCACGACGAGATCAGGGGACAGCGCGACGATGCGCTCGAGATCGAGACCGATGGCATCGCCCACCCGCGGAATCGCATTGGCCTCCGCAGGAAAGTCGCTGTGCGCCACCGCGCCGACGACGGCGCGGCC
>JBDTTY010000242.1:0-4936 GCA_040007975.1 Betaproteobacteria bacterium
GGGCTTGGCGCCAAGCACATCAACGTGACGATGCGAGACGCCGCCAATTCGGCCACCGGACTGCCTGCAACACTTGCGTTGCCGCTCGAGGTCAGCATTCGCAACGTCGGCGTCCAGCAACTTGAGTGGTCCACGCCCAAGGGCAGCGGGACTGTCACGGGCATTGCGTTCGGCTATGCGGGCGGCGCCCAATCTCACGCGTTTTCCGATCTGCGGTTTGTCACGACGGATGGCACCTTGACCGGTGGTGTCGCCATCGGCGCCAATGCACCTTTCCCGTTGCGCGGCGAACTTGCGTTTGCCGGCGATGGCCCGTGGAAGGGTGGCAACGCCGCGCTCAAAATCGTCGGCCCCCTCGAGCGCCTCGATCTCGACGCCAACGGTACCTTCCGCGATGCCAAGGTCGTGGCACGTGTCGTGGCAACGCCGTTTGCCGCGGTACCGATCGTCTCCGCCGATATCGATGCGAGCGCCGTCGACGTGGCGCAATGGGCTGCCTCCTGGCCCGCGACCAACCTCGCTGTGAAATTGGTGGCGCGTCCCGAGGGCGACGGCTTTACCGGGACGCTCGATGCACGCAACGCCGAGGCCGGCCCGATCGATACCAAGCGCGTGCCTGCCGAAGCGTTGACCGCGCGATTCGCATGGAACAACGGCACGTTGCGCCTGGACGATGCAACGGTGCGCTTTGTCGGCGGTGGAACTGCCACGGGGCGCATCAATATTCCGACACGCGGTGGCGCCAGCGAGGGTTCGTTGCAATTGCGCGATGTCGATCTGGAACGCCTTCAGTCCACATTGCTGACGACGAGGCTGTCCGGCAGCTTGAGCGCCGAAGTGACCGGCGCACGGCAAAGTATTCGCGGCGACCTGCGCGAAGCCGAACGTGCGTTGACGTTTGCCGCCGTGGTCGAAGGCAAAAAGGTGCGCGTCGACAGTTTCCGTGCGCAGGCGGCCGGCGGCGAACTAGCGGGTCAGGGCACGATGGCGCTCGACGGCACGCGCGCGTTTTCGATCACCGCGCGCGCCACCGACTTCGACCCGTCGCGTTTTGTGAACGTGCCCGCCGGCGTGCTCAAAGGATCGATCGACGCATCGGGCGCGTTATCACCGACGTGGAATGTGGCCGGCAAGGTCGTGCTCGATGCCGGCAGTCGCTATGCGGATGCCAATGTCGCGGGCTCTGCGCGTGGCCGCTTTACAGCCGAACGCGCCACCGACCTCGACGTCACCCTGAAAGCTTCCACTGCGACACTTGCACTCAAAGGCGCTTGGGGGACGGCAACGGACAAACTCGCTTTTTCGCTCGACGCACCACGTGTGGGTGACCTGCGGCCGTTGCTGCTGCGCGTCGTGCCGAAGTGGCCCGACGGTCTCGCGGGTGCGGTCAAGATGCGCGGTGTGGTGTCAGGGACCACGCAGAATCCGGGACTCGTTGTCGACGCGCAAGGACGAGCGCTGCAATGGGGCAAGTCGATGCGCGCATCTACCATCGACCTCGCCGCCACGGTGGCGCCGGGCACGACTACCTCGGTGGCCTTCGACAAGCGTACGTTGAAGATTGTGGTGAGCGGCACCGGCCTCGTCGTGCCGCAAGGGGAACTCAAGTCGGCAGATCTCAAGGTGGAGGGCACCGTCGCGCGGCACGATGGCGCCATCAATGCCGCCGGTGATGGCTTCACGATCGCGGCAGGATTTGCGGGCGGCGTGGAAGACCGCAAGCCTGTGGACGGCAAGTCGGGACTTACGTGGTCCGGCAGCGTGAATCGGTTGACCAATGCGGGCAGCGTGCCGCTCGCATTGGAAGCGCCGGCCACGCTGGTCGTGTCGGCAGCGCACATCGCCGTGGGCGCGGCGCGCATCGCTATCGCGGAAGGACGCGTCAACATCGAACGGTTTGCCATGGATGCCGGCAAGATCGATACAGTTGGATCATTCACGCGCGTGCCGGTGAAGGCCGTGGCGCGCTTGGCAGGAACAACGATGCCCTTTGCGTCGACCCTGGTCATCGGCGGTGATTGGAATCTGTCGGCGGCCCCCAGGCTCAATGGTACTTTCAACGTGAAGCGCGAAAGCGGAGACTGGTATGCGGCCGAGAGCACATCGCTCGATGTGTCCGAATTAGCACTCGGCATCACGTCGTTCGAAATCGCAGGTCGTCTGGTTGACGATGCGCTCGACGCCAAGGCAACGTTTCGTTCGACGCGTGCCGGCACCGCCGATGCCACTCTTGCGATCGCCGCGGGCGCGGATCCCGGCAAACTTGCCGTGGATGGTGCAATGCGCGCCACATTGCGTGCCGACATGGCTACGCTGCGCCCGTTGCAGCCGTGGCTGGGGACGACCGCCGTCATTGACGGACGCGCCCATGTCGACATCGACGCGCAGGGTACGTTGGCCAAACCGGTGTTGACAGGCAATCTCACCGGCGACGCGCTGCGCGTCGCCCTGCCCCAGTACGGCGTGCAACTGAAAGAGGGCGTGCTGCGGGCGCGACTCGTCGAGCGCGCCATCGTGCTGGATGAATTGTCGTTCGGCGGCGGCGAAGGTCGCTTCTTCGCCGAGGGCACGTTGGCACAGGTGCGCGACGAGACGGGCGCGGCGGCGACCAACCGTGCCGACGTCGAAGTGCGCTGGCGCGCCGACAAATTCACGATCGTCAATCGGCCTGACCTGAAGATCGTTGCCGGCGGCAGCGGCAAGGTCGCGCTGAAGGACCAACGATTGGCATTGACCGGCACTGTCGACATCGTCGAAGGCACGGTAGTTTATGCCCCCACGATTGATGGCCGCTTGTCGAGCGACGTCGTGATCATCGGTCGACCCCGCACGGTGGCGGACACAGGGGGGATTGGCAACGTGCCTCTTTCGCTTGATCTCGACGTCGGCTTCGGATCGAATTTCCGGTTTAGCGGTGACGGATTGCAAACGCGACTCGAAGGTCGAGTGCGCCTGACCAACGATTCTGCCGGCGTCCTGTTTGGCAACGGCACGATCCGCGCAGTGGATGGTACGTATTACGCCTTCGGACAGCGCCTTACCATCGATCGCGGCAACCTGATCTTCAATGGCCGTGTGGACAACCCGGGGCTCGATGTCGTGGCGCTGCGCAAGAATCTCGCCGTCGAGGCCGGCGTCGAAGTGCTGGGAACCGTGCGCGTTCCGCGCGTGCGTCTCGTGTCCAATCCGCCGGTGCCCGACGGCGAAAAATTGTCGTGGCTGATCACCGGCCAAGGGATTGATCGCGCATCCGGCGCCGAAATTGCCGCACTGTCGGCCGCATCCGCAACGCTGCTCACCGGCGGTCAGCGACCGATCACCTCACAGATCGCCAATCGGCTGGGGCTCGACGACATCACGTTTCATAGTGGCGGGTCGACGACGACGGGCGGGACCTCGGGCCAGGTCGTGGCACTGGGCAAGCGCATCGCCGATCGCCTGTCCATCGTGTACGAGCAGGGACTGTCGATCGCCAGCAATGCATTGCGCATCGAGTACGCGCTGACGCAGACGCTGACGCTGCGCGCCGAAGCCGGCACGATCAGCAGCATCGGTATCTTCTTCCGGCGCGTCTATAACTGATCGACCTTTGCGCCTTGATCCGCTGTCGAACTGTAGCGAACAGGGGCAAGCGCTGGCACGCAGTGTTTGTAGGACAAGATTTTGCGGAAGCAAAACTTCTATCAATCGGTAGCGGATTGGACTAGGCTCTGCAACACCAGTCGGCGTGCCGCTGGAATCCACACTGCTTTCCTTCACCACAAGGAGCGATCATGAAAAAAATCAAAAATGCGTTATTGATTGGTGTACTTGCGGCCATGCTGCCGCTCGGTGTACAGACCGCCCAGGCGGCGACCGCCACAACCAATGTCGCCAATCCGCTGGGGGCCAGCACAGCCATCGATTGGGTCATCGACCTCGCAGTCAACATGAAGTCTGCGCAGTTGAAGCTAACCAATGCCGATCGACTGGTGCTGCGCGAGCAGATGCAGATTCAATTCCGCTCACTATCGTCGGAAAAGCAGCGCGAGATCATTGCTTCCACCAACGGCATCACGGCGGAAGAAGGTGTCGCCAATGTCACGCGGGCACTGAATGCCGCTGTGCGCGCGCAAGCAGAACAGGCGCTTGCCGAAATGCAGGCCTCGGCCTCGAAACCGGAGCAGCGGACGCAACGTGAGGGATCGACCAAACTCGGACTTACAGGTACTGACCTGATCTTTGTACCGACGCAGGGCCCCTGCCGCGTGGCGGACACGCGTCTTGGCCTGAACGCAGCCTGGCCGGGACCGGTGGACGGCTTTGGCGTTCGGCAAATGTGGGCATACTCAAGTTTCGGTGGATATAACTACGCTGGCGAACAAGGCGGAACAGGCACTGCGGGGTCCGGCAATTGCAGTGGCACCGTGTATGGAGGCGCTACAAGGCCGGCCAGCGTTGTGGTGACATTGACAGTCATCGATACGTCGACCGGGGGTGCGTTGCGCGCTTGGGACGGTACGCCGGCGCTTACCGTTGGTGGTGTACTCGCCTGGAACGCGGGCGACCGCCTCTCGAATACGACGGTGGTTCCGATGAATCGAAATGGCGTGATTTATCCAGGCAGCGTCCCCAACGAAAAGCGAGACATAGCCGTTAACAACAATTCGCCGACGCCGATCAACGTGGTTGCGGATGTGATCGGATACTTCATCGCGAATCAGGCGACGGCGCTTGATTGCACGACGGTGAGCGGCACCCCGGTGTCAATTGGGTCCGGAGCGTCTCTACTCGTTGCATCGCCGTCCTGTCCCGTTGGCTATACCTATATCTCGCCCGCGCCAGTGACCAACGTGTTCGGTCTTTACACGGGTAGCCTGACCGTTCTCGGATGCCGCCTCAGTAACACCACAGGTGGTTCGCTGAATGGACAGTGCGACTCCGTGTGCTGTCGCGT
>JBDTTY010000243.1:0-4932 GCA_040007975.1 Betaproteobacteria bacterium
ACGGCAATGGCGATGCGCGTCGCGTTATTCAACATTGCGGCCACGGCGGCGCCGTCCGGTGCGACACTGGCGCGCACGTCCTGTGCCGATTCGGCCTCGAATCCCGGCAGTTTCAGCATCGTGCCCAGCACGCGCAACACCTTCCAACCCGGACGCGTATCACCCAGCGGCGGCACGACGCCATGAAACTCCTGCAGGCGCCCTTCACAATTGACAAACGAGCCCGCCGTTTCGGTGAACGGCGCCACCGGCAATAACACGTCGGCATAGCTCACGCCGTGGCGAAATGGACTCATCACGACCACGAGATCGGCCTGCTCCATCGCCGCGCGCGCGGCGCGTGCGTTGGCAAAATCGAATTCGGCTTCGGCGTGCAGCAAGAGATACGCGCGGCGCGGATCGTCGAGCATCGACTGCACTGTCATGCCGCCGCTTTGCGGTAACGCACCGGCAACGTGTGCCCCGACAGTGTTGGCCGCCTCGGTAAGAAAACCAAGTGTGGCGCCAGTGATTTCCGCCAGCATCTGCGCCAGCGCGTGCAGTGCCGTGGCATCGACGTGCTGAACGGCATAGTTGCCCAACAGAATCGCCGGCGTCTTGCCCGACCCAAGACTTGCAGCGATGGCCAACTCGTCTGCTGTGGGCACCACCGAGCCCAATGCACTGGGCACCGGTTTACCGGCGGCGTTGGCCGCCGCCACGACAATACCCGCCAAAGCGAGCGGCAGTTTGGACGGCGGGACGGTGGCTTTGTGCGCAACTTGCATCAGCCACTCGTCGTCGACCGAATGCAGCGTGGAAATCTGCGTGCCCTTCTTGGCGGCCTGGCGCAGCCGCTGCGCGAGCAGCGGTTGATCCTTGCGCAGGAAGCTGCCGATCACCAGCACGCGATCGCGCGTGTGGACCGACGCGATCGTCATGCCAAGCCATGGCACACCTGCGGCCTGACCATCGCCGCGGAAATCGCTTTGCCGCAGTCGGAAATCGATGTTGTCGCTGCCCAGTCCACGCACCAGGCGGCCGGCCAGTGCCAATTCTTCCAACGTGGCATGCGGCGATACCAGCGCGCCGATGGCACCTGCGCCGTGGCGGCTGACAATGTCTCGCAAGCCATGCGCGACAAATTCAAGCGCAGTTGCCCAATCGACGGATGTCCATTCGCCGCCCTGCTTGATCATCGGCGTGGTCAGGCGCTCGTCGGAATTGAGGGCCTCGTACGAAAATCGATCCTTGTCCGAGATCCAGCATTCGTTGATCGCCTCATTTTCCAGCGGCAGGACGCGCATCACGCGATTGCCTTTGACTTGCACGACCAGATTGCTGCCGAGGCCGTCGTGCGGCGACACGGACTTGCGACGCGACAATTCCCACGTGCGCGCTGCATAGCGGAATGGCTTCGAGGTCAACGCCCCTACCGGGCAGACATCGATCATGTTGCCGGACAACTCCGAGTCCACGGTCTTGCCCACAAACGCGACGATTTCGGCATGCTCGCCACGCCCGATCATCCCCAACTCCATCACTCCGGCAATTTCCTGACCGAAGCGGATGCAGCGCGTGCACTGGATACAGCGACTCATCTCGGCGGCCGAGACCAGTGGTCCGATATCCTTGTGGAACACGACACGCTTGGGTTCGTTGTACCGCGACGACGAGGCGCCATAGCCCACCGCAAGATCCTGCAGCTGACATTCGCCGCCCTGATCGCAAATCGGACAGTCAAGCGGATGGTTGATAAGCAAAAACTCCATCACGCCTTTTTGCGCCTTGACCGCGGAGGCCGATTGCGTCCAGACCTTCATGCCTTCCGTGGCAGGCGTCGCGCATGCTGGCAACGGCTTTGGCGCCTTCTCGACCTCAACGAGACACATCCGGCAGTTGGCCGCGATGGACAGCTTCTTGTGATAGCAGAAATGCGGCACGTAGATGCCGAGCGCGTTGGCACCGTCCATGACGGTACTGCCAGGATTGACCTGCACCGGCTTGCCGTCGATTTCGAGATTCAACATGATGGACGCGTGGACTTTGAGTGCGGGCTAGACGTACGTGGGAACGATGCAATGCTTGTGGTCGATGTGATACTGAAACTCGTCGCGGAAATGCTTCGTGAAGCTCTTGACCGGCATCGCTGCGGCGTCACCCAGCGCGCAGATCGTGCGGCCCGCTATGTTGTCGGCCACGGAATTGAGCGCGTCCAGATCCTCGTTGCGCCCCTGCCCGTGCTCGATGCGATTGACCATGCGCCACAACCAGCCGGTGCCTTCGCGGCACGGCGTGCACTGTCCGCATGACTCTTCGTAATAGAAGTACGACAGGCGCAGCAGCGACTTCACCATGCAGCGCGTGTCGTCCAGCACGATAACCGCCCCCGATCCCAGCATCGAACCCGCCTTGGCAATCGAGTCGTAATCCATGTCGGTGGCCATCATCACGTCACCGGGCAGTACAGGCGCCGATGAGCCCCCGGGAATGCAGGCCTTGATCGCGCGACCGCCGCGCATCCCGCCTGCCATCTGCAGCAACGTCGCAAAGGAAGTGCCGAGTTTCACTTCGTAGTTGCCCGGACGCACGACATCGCCGGACACCGAGAAGAGCTTGGTGCCGCCGTTGTTGGGCTTGCCCAGCGCGAGAAATGCGTCGCCACCGTGATTGATGATCCACGGCACCGCCGCGAACGTCTCGGTGTTGTTGATCGTCGTGGGCTTGCCGTAGACGCCAAAAGACGCCGGGAATGGCGGCTTGAAGCGCGGCTGGCCCTTCTTGCCCTCGAGCGATTCGAGCAGCGCCGTTTCTTCGCCGCAGATGTATGCGCCAAAGCCGTGATGGTTATGCAGGTGATACGAAAAATCGGAGCCCAGAATATTGTTGCCGAGAAGCCCCGCCGCATACGCTTCGGCCACCGCCTCCTCGCTACGCAGGTACTCTTCCCAGATCTCGCCGTGAATGTAGTTGTAACCACGCGTGGCGCCCATCGCATAGCCGCCGATGATCATGCCTTCGATCACCGCGTGCGGGTTGTACCGCAGCAGGTCGCGATCCTTGAACGTGCCGGGTTCGCCTTCATCGGAATTGCAGACCACATATTTGTCGCCCACGTAATTCTTGGGCATGAAGCTCCACTTCAACCCGGTGGGAAAACCGGCACCTCCGCGTCCGCGCAGCGCCGACTTCTTGAGTTCGGCGATGATTGCGTCCGGCGCCATTTTTTCCGCCAGAATTTTCTTGAGCGCGTCATAGCCGCCGCGGGCGATGTAATCCTTGAGCCGCCAGTTGGACCCGTTGAGACCGGCCATCAAGATGGCGTCCGGACCATAGTCCAGGAATTCAGCGGGAGCATTCATGTCGCATCTCCGTGTCCCTGCCGGCCTTCGCCGCGCGCCGCCGCCTGCCCGAGTTCGTCGACGAGTTCGTCGAGCCGCGCATTGCTCATGAAGCTGCACATGCGGCGGTCGTTGACGATCAGCACCGGCGCGTCGCCACATGCGCCCATGCATTCACCCTCTTTCAGCGTGAAGGCACCATCGGCGGTCGTTTCGTTGAAACCGATGTGCAGCTTCGACTTGAGATGCGCCGCGGCAACTTCGCCGCCCGACAGCGCGCAGGGCAGACCGGTACACACCGAGATCTTGAAACGACCCTGCGGCCTCATGTTGTACATCGTGTAGAACGTGGCCACCTCGTACACCGCCACTGGCGGCATGCCGAGATAGCCGGCCACCGCATCCATCACATCGGTGGACAGCCAACCGTGCTCGTCCTGCGCAAAGCCCAGCGCGGACATCACCGCCGACTGTTTCTGGTCGGCCGGATACTTGGCGACCTCGCGATCGATCTTCTGTTGGAGTTCGGCGGATAGCATGAAAATATTTCCGTCAGCGGATGTAGTAGCCGGCCACGCGCCACAGGCCATCGGTTTCGCGGACCAATGTGATTTCTTCAGTGGCAAGCTTGTTGCCGGCAAACTTGGTGTCGAACAGGATCACCACCTGTTCGCCTGGATCGCCTTTGGGATTTTCGGATTTACTGGCCAGCTTGGCGGCCTTGCGCTCGACGACGCGACCATACGGTTTGCGCATGTCCCGCACGCCATCACGCCATTGCTCGCGCCCGACAGCGGACTTGAACGCCGCAGCAGCCATCGCATACGCGTCCGCACTGCGTCCTGCATCGACGGGAACCAGCCAGCGCTCCGCAGCATTCACCGCCTGCTGCTCGTCCGGGGCCATGGCCGCCTGGGCATTGCCCGTGAAGCAGGCGCCGAGCAGCGCCAACACCAGCATGAAGGTGCGGCTGAAATTCATCGGTCAACCGATCCAAACACGATGTCCTGCGTGCCGATGATCGCGACGACGTCAGCGATCATGTGGCCGCGCGACATTTCGTCGAGTGCGGCCAGATGCACATAGTCGGGCGCGCGCAACTTCACGCGGTAGGGCTTGTTGGCGCCGTCGGAGATGATGTAGACGCCAAACTCGCCCTTCGGATGCTCGATGGCCGCATAGACTTCGCCCGGCGGCACGTGCATGCCTTCCGTGAAAAGCTTGAAATGATGAATCAGCTCTTCCATGTTCGCCTTCATCGCCTCGCGATCCGGTGGCGCGATCTTGTGGTTACCGATGATGACGGGGCCCGGATTGACCTTGAGCCACGCAATACACTGCTGGATGATCCGGTTGGACTGCCGCATCTCTTCGATGCGCACAAGGTAGCGGTCGTAGCAGTCGCCATTGACGCCAACGGGGATGTCGAACTGCATCCGGTCATAGACTTCGTACGGCTGTTTCTTGCGCAGATCCCATGGCACACCGGAACCACGCAACATTGCGCCGGTGAAGCCCAACGCCATCGCGCGCTCGGGCGTGACCACGCCGATGCCCACGGTGCGCTGCTTCCAGATGCGGTTGTCGGTGAGCAGGGTTTCGTACTCGTCGA
>JBDTTY010000244.1:0-4926 GCA_040007975.1 Betaproteobacteria bacterium
GGCCCTCGCCCTGGTAGGGCACATGCAGCATCACCGTCTCGCAGCCATATTTGTGCCGAATCAGCTCAAACCATTTCATGAACGTGAAGCAGCCGGTATAGGAGAGCAGCAGGATATCGGGCTTCGGCAGTACCTCGCCGGTTGGCCCGACTTCACCACCCATCATCATGCCGAGATCGGCTTTCACGTACGTGCAGACGTCTTCGGACTGGCCATCACGCTCGGCGTCCATGATCATCTTGCCGGATCGCTTGCGCATGCCATTTTGCAATGCATTGGTTTCGGGCAGGCTGCGTGCGAAGTCGAAACACATCAGCAATTCGTTCAGGTTGCCGGGTACGAATGTTGCGGACACCTTGCGGTTCTGGGCGTGGGCGTTGGCAAGATCCGTGTAGTTGCGATTGATAAGCTCCTTTTGCAGCCACATTGCGTCCTCTTTCTGGACGGCGGATGGCTTGTTCGACGACACGGGTATGGTGGTGGCGGTCATGCGGATTCCCCGGTGGACACGTTGGTTCCGATACGATGATTCAGGCGGCTGACCACAGCTTGATCGAGTCGGCGAAAGTTCCGGCCTGCTCGCGGATCGGCGCCATCTGGCCGGTGTTCTCGGCGAATTTGAACGCCGTCGACGGTACGTTGTATTTGGCGAGCACATCCTGCAGCATTGGCCTTTCGAGCAATGCCGGATCGCAAAATGAAGGCGCTGCGAAAATCACGCCTTCAGCGGCGCTGGACTTGACCTGCCGCAGCAGGAACTGGCCCTTGTCCTCGCGGTGCACATCGTATTTGGCGGCCGTCGACGCGGATCGGTGCAGGAACGCCTGGGAGAGTTCGTGTAGCGGGTCACCGTCCGACGCAACATCGTCGAGCAGCCACCGAGTTACCAGCATGAAGTCGTCGTCGACGATGTAGCAACCTGCCATCTCGATCGACTTGATCAGGCCAAGAGGCGGTTGCTCGCAGAACGATCCGTTGATGACAATTCGTGCATTGTCGCGTTGCGGCCGTTCAAGCGCCCTGGCCGCAACTAGATACTCGCGTACCAGCGTCGTGTGTTCTTCCGGCGGGAGCACCATGCCGGCACGCAGCAGCAGGTACACCTCGGATGTGGGAGCCTGCCACGGCATTGCCGACCGGTACGCATACAGTTCGCGGATCGCGGCACGATTTTCGTTGTAGACCCGGATTGATGCGTTGAGTTCGCCGTCGGTGATCGGAGCGCCGCGCAGCTTTGACAGGTCATCGCGCAGTACGCCCAACTCCTCGGTGTAGAACTTGCCGCCGATCGCGTCCTCGTAATTTTGTGGCGTATCGAAGTAGCGGACGTATTTGTCCTTGAACAGGATTTGCCACATGCCGGACAGATTGCGGATCACATCGCAGATTGACGGAAAAAGCATGCCGTCGAGGCAGTCGAGCCGACCGGTCAGCCCCAGTTCGATCGTGGAGCGTGGAATACGGCAAATGTAGCTTTGGTAGTAAGCATCACCCTGGATCACCTCGAGCTGATCGCCTCCGCCAAGGATGCCAACGGACAACATGCCTGCGGCGTGGACCAGTTCGCGGGGAACGTAGATCGGCATATAGCCAATGGCCTTGCGCCCCGGAACCGCGGCCTTCCAGGCCTTGACCGATGAAAAATCGAGGTCGTCGAACAATGCTTGGCAGCGCTCGACTATTTGCAGTACTGGCGGCGTTGCTGGCATCAATGGTGCTCCCATTCGGGTTGGCGTTTGGCGAGGAAGGCGGCTAGGCCCTCATTGGCGTCCCGCGTTTGCATCAGCCGTTCGAGATAAAGTCGTTCAAGCTCTGGCAACAGACGGCGGACCTTGGCAAGCAGTGGAGCGCGTACGGCCGCGACCGCACAAGCCAGCGCGGCGGCACTTTTTCCCGCCAGGTGCTGATCGAAATAAGCCAATGCTGCGGTTTCCGGATCTTCCGCTACTGCGTGTACAAGTCGCATCGACTGCGCTTCGGCACTGCCTATCGACCGACCCGAAAAGAGGAGGTCCTCGGCTGCCGCTTGTCCGATTCGATGTGGCAGCAGAATCGAGGCTGCGGGTGCCAGGACGCCGAGCTTCAATTCAGGCTGCCCCAATTGCGCGTCGGTGGCTGCAAACATAAGGCTGCCGGCAAGCGCAACTTCGAGACCGCCACCCAGACATTGGCCGCGAATGGCGATGATGATCGGAACCGGGAAGGCGAGCATCGCAATGATCAATGCATGCAAAGACGCAAGCATCGCTGCGCAACTGGCAGGAAGATGCTCCTCGACACTGGCGCCGAAGCTGAAGTGGGGTCCTTCCGCATCGAGCAGCACGCCGCGCAGTCGTGCATGCCCCGCGTGCGCATCAAATGCACGCTGCAACGACGCGATCATTGCCGCATCGATCAGGTTCGCCTTCGGGCGGGCGAGCCGCAGCCGCAACAACGCGCCATCGCGGTCAATCCAATCCTTGAGTGGTGACGAATGGATCATGCGTCTTGTCTATCGATTGTTCCGCGGCTGAATCGCATCGTGCAGGGGGCCGACCCAGCTTTCGCCCGCGGCAAGTCGTTGCCGCAACATCACGAAGTCGATCTCGCGGTCTTCCTTCGAGCCTTCGTTGAATGCTATAAAGCCCGCTCGCGCCTCCGTCATCATGTTTAGCGCCAGCCATGCGCGCGAGTTCTCCTTGTTGCGATTCCACGACTCGAGCTTAGGCTTGCGCAGTTCCTCGAGGGTCTTGGTGGTGCAATCCGGAAACGTCATCAGCATCTTTGCACACAGCTCGTCCACTCTGGCGTCGAGCAGCCCCAGATCGATGACGCCGCGCGCAAGCAGTGCCTTGCCTTCACGCAGTGCGTCGCCGGACTTTGCCTCGCCGAACACGACGCGTCCGTGCGTATCCACCATCCGCTGGGTCTCGACCAGCGGATTGGCCACGAATTGACCATCGACCTTGAGCGCGGGCACCACGTCCGTCAGTACGCCCATCCAGTAGGCCTTGTGTGCTGAAAACGGCTCACACAGTACGCACGCTGCCATCGCGCGCTCGACACCGGTCATCAGCGGCAAAAAATCCGTCGCGCCACCGATGGGCGCCGAGCCGTGCTTCGGACCGGCCTGACCGAAGCGCGCGAGGTCCTGCGCGATCGAGAAGTCACAGGCCATGCCGATCTCTTGTCCGCCACCGATGCGCATCCCGTTGACACGGCAGATCACAGGCTTGTCGCACGCGAGGATTGCACTCACCATGTCATTGAAGAGCCGCATGTATTGCCGATACTCCTGCGGCTGACCAGCATAATATTCGGCGTACTCCTTGGTGTTGCCACCCGTGCAAAACGCACGGTCACCAGCGCCAGTGAACACGACGCAGTTGACATCACGCGCATTGTTCGCGGTGCGAAAGGCCAGGATCACGCCTTTCACCATTTCGGTTGTATAGGCGTTGAACTGCGTCGGGTTATCCAGCGTGATCCACGCGTTATAAAGGCCGGGCACGATTGTGCCGTCCGGTTGTTTGGCGGCGCGCTTCTCGTAGCGCACGCCGGGACGCTCAAGCGTATCGGTCAGGTCGTGATTCTTGAACTCGCGCAGTGCCGCGGGGCTTACGGCATCGTTCATTGCATTTCTCCTCTGTCACGCGGGGACAAGCACGGCGCGTTTCCTGGTTTCGTGGCGATGCACGGCTTCAAAAACGCGGTTTATGTCGTCGAGTGGATGCGCTTCGACAAATGGCTTGATCGCAACCTTGCCATTCAGTACCAGGTTGAGTGCCGCTGGGTAAAATTCTGGTGGACAACCCCAGTTGCCAAGTGCGCGGGCATCAAATGCCATCAGATTGGATAGCCGGACCTCGATCTTTGCCATCGTGAAGCCGACGACCGAAATCGTGGCCCCGTGCACCAGCAGACTCCATGCCGTCAGTTGACCGGCGGCGGTGCCTGAGCATTCGAAGATGAACCATTCGGTCAAGCGCAGCCCGCGCTCTTTTGCAAATGCACTGATCGCCGCCTTCAACGACTTGCCATCGTGGTTGCGTGCATCGAGCGTCAATGCCGCACCGTGGCGTCCGATGGCATCAAGCTTTGCCGCGTCGATGTCGATCGCAATGACGGTGGCACCGAATGCTGCTGCCATCTGCACGCAATAGCCACCGACACCGCCGGCGCCCACGACGATGGCAAGGCTGCAGGGCATCACACCGGCGCGTCGCACCGCCTGATAGGGCGTAGTCAACGCATCGGCGATGATCGACACATCGGCCAGCGTCAGGCCGGCTTGCGTGAGTCGAGTCTCGTCAACGGTGCACAGGCCCCGTGCGGGAACCACGATGTGCGATGCAAAGCCGCCTTCGATGTCATTGCCGGGCATTTTTTGCGCCCGGCAGATCGGCGCCTGCCCGCGCCGGCAAAGGTCACATTCGCCGCACGGCAGCACGGCCGGCACGATGACCGACTTGCCCAGCCATTGCGCGGCACCGGCCCCGGTGTCGACCACACGGCCGCTAATTTCGTGGCCGAGCGTCAGCGGTAACGGGTGATTGGTTCGCACGCCGTCGTAGAAGTAGCCCAGGTCGGTATGGCAGACGCCGCAGCCGGCAATGGCGACGACGACTTCACCCGGGCCGGGGTCAGCAACGAAAGCGGACCGTTGAAAGGGGACGTTGGTGGCGGTCATTTGCCAGTGGTAGGCAGGGATGCGCATGCTTTTTCGTTTCCGCTAGTCAGCGTGCCGGTGGGCATAAATGGTAATAAAGTACCGAAATGCTGGTATAGGCGAATATTGTGTAGTGCCGATCGCTTGCGCATTGATCTGTATCAATTGCAATGCTGCGCGGAGCCGGTTTACTGCACGTATTCCAACGTGCCGGAAACCATCGTGCAAATCTCCATGAACCAGCAGGCAGCACCGGCGGTGCGGCCCTCCCGACTAGA
>JBDTTY010000245.1:0-4915 GCA_040007975.1 Betaproteobacteria bacterium
GCGAAGCGCTGCCTCGAAGGGCTCGTTTTCGCGGACGCGGACGCTCGGCATGGGTTTCTATCCTCTGTGGTACTTGCAATAGGGTGGGGCGGTAAGTGTTGTTCGCTGTCTTTGCTGCTTTTTACACTGCCTTTTACTATCGGCAGTAACCGCCGCAGCGTGCTGCCCGACGGCGTGCGCCAACAGATTCGGCAGCCCGCTACTATAGTCGAGATCGGTAAAAGCTGCAAGCGCCTGTATGATTTCATGTTTTTGACGCTAACCGCAGACCAGCCATGCGTGTTTTAGGCATCGAGACATCTTGCGACGAGACGGGCGTGGCCGTGTATGACACGGACCGCGGGTTGCTCGCACACGCGCTGCACTCGCAGGTGGCCATGCATCAGGAATACGGTGGCGTGGTGCCGGAATTGGCGTCGCGCGACCACATTCAGCGCGTGATTCCGCTGATCCGGGAGGTGCTGGCCGAGGCCGGGACACGCCTTTGCGACGTGGACGGCATCGCCTACACCGAAGGTCCCGGATTGGCGGGAGCCTTGTTGGTCGGCGCCAGCGTCGCGTCGGCGCTGGCCTACGCAATAGGGAAGCCGGCCATCGGGGTCCACCATCTGGAAGGCCATCTGCTGTCGCCGCTGCTGGCGGCCGACAAGCCGGCCTTTCCCTTTGTAGCGCTGCTGGTGTCCGGCGGCCACAGCCAGCTATTCGATGTCGAACGGGTCGGCGCCTATCGTCTGCTGGGCGATACGCTCGATGACGCCGCGGGCGAGGCTTTCGACAAGACGGCCAAAATGCTCGGACTGCCCTATCCTGGCGGGCCGGCGTTGGCGCAACTGGCGGAGCGCGGAATTCCTGGCGCGGTGCGCCTGCCCCGACCCATGCTCGATTCGGGGGACCTCGATTTCAGTTTCTCGGGATTGAAGACGGCAGTGGCCACGTTGGCCAAGCGCGAAGCGGGAAGTGCCTCGCCCACGATATTGAGCGACGCGCGCAAGGCCGACATTGCATGTGAATTCCAGCAGGCGATCGTCGACGTACTGGCCGCCAAGGCCGCAGCCGCGATGGCGGCGACCGGGCGAACCCGATTGGTGGTGGCGGGAGGCGTCGGGGCCAATCGCCATCTGCGTGCGCGTCTCGTGCGCGACGCCGCATCGCGCGGGGCGACGGTTTACTTTCCCGAGTTAGTGTTCTGCACCGACAACGGCGCGATGATTGCGCTGGTCGGGGCGTTGCGATTGCAGCAAGCGGTGTCGGGGCCTGCGGCCTTCGGTGTGCGTCCGCGGTGGGAACTGGCGTCGCTCAGCGCGCTGGCGGCGACGTAACGAAATCGAGTACGCGGCGCGAGAATTCCTCCGGGAATTCAATAGGTATCGAGTGGCCCACGCCAGCCATTTCGACCAAGGTGGCCCGCGGGATGGCGGCGACCCATGCCGCGCTGGAGGCAACGGGGAACAGGAGATCATCCGTGCCGGCAAGGACCATGGTGCGCGCGCGTATCGACGGCAGTGAGTCGGTGCCGTCGAATGCCGCGATTGCGGCGACCTGGTTGCGCAATGCCGCCGTGCTCTGTTGCCACGGATACGCAGCGGCGAGTTCGACCAGTGCGTCCACCGTCTGCCGCCTGTCGAAAAATTTCGCGGTCAGCACCCAATAGAAGAGGTTGCGAAACCACGTGGTGCGATCGAGCGTTGGCAACGACTTGACCCACGAATCGAACAGATCGTTGTTGCGCCCGCTGTTGATGGGTCCGGTGGCGGCGAGCACCAGGTGGTCGACAAGATCGGGGTATTGCACCGCGCATTGCTGCGCGATCATGCCGCCCATCGAATGGCCGACGAGATCGACCTTGGTCAGTTGCAGGTGATGTACCAAGGCCATTGCGTCATCCGCCATCATGCGGATGCTGAGCCCGGCGTCCAGTGGGGTGGTTCGCCCGCAGCCGCGATTGTCGAGCACGATGACCTGATGTTGGGCGGACAGCGTGGCGAGCACCGGCAGCCAGAAGGCGTTGTCGGCGGCCAATCCGGCGATGAGCAGCATCGGGGTGCCGCGGCCATGCACTTCGTAGTACATCGCAATGCCGCCGCACTCGAAAGTGGCCATGGTGCCGCTGCAGTCAGGTGCCGCCGATCGAACGTTCCTTGCCTTCGATCAGCTGCTTGATGTTGGCGCGATGCCGCCAGAACAGCAGAATGCAGATTGCCACCATGGCCCAGGAGATCAGCTCGTTGCCGAATACATAGAACGCGCCCAGCGGCAGCAGCACCGCAGTGGTCAGCGCCGCCAGTGACGAAATCTTGAAGCCGAACGCCATCGCGGCCCACACGACGAGCAGCGCCAACCCGAGCGGCCAATGCAACGCGAAGACGATGCCCGCAGCAGTTGCCACGCCTTTGCCCCCCGCGAAGCCGTGGAACACCGGGAGCACGTGGCCGACGAACACGGCCACCGCTGCCGCCGCGATCACCCAGCTCAGTCCACCGGTCATCGGCACCAGCCATTGCGCAAGCAACACCGCGACGAATCCTTTGAGGCCGTCGCCCGCGAGGGTGAGGATCGCGGCAATCTTGTTGCCCGTGCGCAGCACATTGGTGGCGCCAGGGTTGCCGGAACCATATTCATGCGGATCGGGCAGGCGAAACGCGCGGCTGACGATCACCGCAAAGGAAACGGACCCGATGAGATAGGCGCCCACGACAATGAGAATGGCGGCAATCATGGTGGGTCCGTGGCAGGGTGGGCGCAGGGTAGAATCCGCAACGATTCTAGCGCATCGACGTGCGGCCCACCGGAAATTGCACGACCGGTGCGTCGCGCTGGCAACGCGCTTCCACTCATCCGCCATCGCTTCCTGACAACGTCCATGGACAAGATCTTCATTCACGACCTGCGCGTCGAAACCCGTATCGGGGTCTACGAGTGGGAGCGTCATCTGCCACAGACGATCCGGCTTGACCTTGAAATCGGATTGCCGTCGGATGCGCCCTTTACTTCCGGCGAACTGGCCGACGCCATTGACTACAGCGCCGTCGTCGCACGCATACAGGTTTATGCCAAGGCATCGCCGCCGCCATTGCTCGAACGCTTCACGCATGAGGTGGCGCAACTCGTGTTGAACGAGTTTGGCGCGCCGTGGGTCAAGGTACGGGTCGCGAAACTGGGGGCGCTCGCCGGCGTGCGCGAGCTGGGTATCGAGATCGAACGCAAGCGCCAGCCGTAACAGCACCCAGCACCCACATCCGTAGGCGAGGCTTCGAGTGTAGGGTCAGACACGACACTAGCTTTAGTCATGCGCTTCGCGTTTCAGCAAGCAAGTGTCGTGTCTGACCCTACAATCCGGTGCGAGGCTGAAGCCTCGTCTACGGATATACCAGCGGTTCATTGCGGATCACGCCATCGCGTCCACGCGAATCGGCTTCAACACGCGCTCGAGATCGGCGGGTGTCATTCCGACCAGATAACCGCGATGCCCTCCGTTGATGTACAGCAATGGTAAATCGGCAATCGTGGACTGCAAGTAGACCGGCATCACCTTCCGGGTACCGAATGGGCTCGTGCCGCCCACCTGATAGCCCGAGTGTCGATCGGCCACGGCCGGAACACATGGCGCGACAGACTTCACGCCGAGCAAACGCGCCAGATTCTTGGTCGACACTTCGCGATCGCCGTGCATCAGCATCACGAACGGGCGCTTGGCGTCGTCCTCCATCACCAAGGTCTTGATCACCGCGTGTTCGTCCACCCCGAGTGCACGCGCCGATACCGCCGTGCCGCCGCGCTCTTCGTAGTCGTAAGGATGATGGGTGAAGGCGACGTTGTGATCGCGCAGCACCCGCACGGCATTGGTAACAGGAAACTTGTCCTTGCTCATGACAGCGCGCGTGCAGGTTACGCGTAAGCGACGATCGGCACCGACCACGGTTCCGGCCAATGAATGCCGAATGGCAGCCAGGGCTCGGCGGCGACGCGAATACGCGAAAATCCCGCGGCGTCGAATTCGCGCCGCAACGCGTCGAGCGAAAACAATCGCATCTCGAGCGTGGAACCGGGCCCGCCGTGAAAGACGAGATTCTCAAAATGTTCGACACGACCATCGGCCGTCACGTTGTCGAGTACCCACCGGCCTTCAACTTCGGCCATCGTCCAGTCGTGCAGATCGGGATAGTGTTCGAGGGTTTGCGCCTCGAAATTGAATGGCACGGTGCAAATGAATTTTCCACCCGGCTTGAGCAGGCGCCGTGCATTGACGAAGGCGCGGCTCACGGGCGGCAGCACGTGCTCGAAGACGTCGCTGGAGAGTACGAAGTCGTAGCGCTGCTCACGCGACGCGTCGATCTGCGTGATGTCCACGCGCGGCTCCATGTGGAACCACGTGTTTTCGTAGGCAAAGACGTTGGCAAGCGGCTGCGCGTACGCGTCGGCGTCGGTCAGGCCAAGGCCGGTGATGTCAGGTCGCGCGGCGAGATCCGGCAATGCGGCGGGCTGACCCAGCACTTCGAGCGTGACCAGATAGGCCATCGCACGAAAGCGGACGGTGGACCCGCATCGCACGCATGACGGCACTTCGCGCGCCAATTGGGCGAGCGTCCCGCGATTGGTCGTGCCGCAGAGATTGCAGCGATACGGAATCGCCTGTCCTGCCGGAATGGCCGCCGGATCATTGCCAACCGCATCTGGAGCCACGACTTCCCGCGCACGGGCGTGCGCTTGCCAACGCAACATCTGCCGTCGGGCAAAACGTGAGGCGGCCGCAAAGGGACTGGTCATCGATGTTGAAGCAGAGACGCAATGCGGCCGGATTGTACGCGAGGCAGGCGCAATCGTTCAGCCCCGTGGATGGTGCTGTGCATGCAGGCGCTTCAAGCGCTCACGCGCGACGTGCGTGTAGATCGTCGTGGTCGTGATGTCCGCGTGTCCC
>JBDTTY010000246.1:0-4915 GCA_040007975.1 Betaproteobacteria bacterium
GCCATCGCGGGCGCCACCGCCTGGACGGCGAACACCTGATGGCGCAGATTGATAGCCTGGTTCTCGTCCCAATACGCAACCGTCAGGTCCTCGAGATTATGCCGGTCATCACGCGCTGCGTTGTTGACCAGCACGCGGATCGGACCCCAATCACGTTGCACGTCGGCAACCGCCGCCTGCAGCGCCGCGATATCGCGCACATCACACTGCGCGTAGCGCACGTGCGCGGCGCCCAGCTTCGCCACCAGCGCCTGTGCCGGTGCGTCAGCAATGTCGATGAACGCCACGCGACAACCCTGCTCGACAAAGCGCGCGACAAAACCGGCACCGATGCCCGAGCCCCCTCCCGAGACGAACACCGTCCGGCCGGCAAGATCGGGGTAGATGACGTGGGCAGTGCTCAAAGGGTGGACTCCTGTGTTCGGCCTTGCAGCTTTATCTAACGCTTCTATGTCATCTATATCATATAGATGAATTATAGTCGAGCATCCAGGTTTGAGGAAGAAACTGTTGCGAGGAGGACTCCAGCGTGACGCACGCCTCACGGGGTTGGTTTCCCGGGACGCCGTACTTCAGGCCGGCCCCGATTGCAGAATCCGGCCAGCAGCGTGCTAGCGTTCCAGCGGCAGCCCGGGCCGGCTGCGCTGAAGGCCAATGGTTTCCGGTTGCGCCATTTGCAAACGTACTGGTGGCAACCCGCGCAACACCAGTTCGAGATCGTCGGTCGCCATTGTTCCGATCTCGAGCAGTGTTTCCGCCAAGCCGCCTGCGCGATGCGACGACAGTATGGTGCGTTCCATCGTGCGGATAGGATCGTCGACTGCCACCGGTTCGTCGGGAAAAACATCGATGGCAGCTTCGATCCGCCCCGATCGCAGTGCTGCGTGCAATGCATCATGGTCGACTACGTCGGGCCGGCTCAGAAGTACCAACTTGCAGCCATCACGGAGGCGCCCCAACTCGGCAGCGCCCAAAAAATGTCGATTGGTCGCCGTGGCAGCAGCCAGAACAATGACCACCTGCGAATTCGACAGTAAAAACTCCAGCGCTACCGGTTCAACACCATGCTCCCGCACCAACGCGTCGGGCAGCCACGCGTCGAACACGCGCAATGGGCCGCCAAAGGGCTTCAATAGCGGCACCAGCGCTCGTGCAATGTTGCCAAATCCTACGATGCCGATACTGGCACCATATAGTGTGCAGGCGTCAATGTTGCCCCGCCAACCGTATGCCTCCTCGCAGCGCCGGAAGGCGCGATCCGCTGCGGTCACGCCTCGCATCACATCCAGCGTCAGCGCTAGTGCGTACTCCGCCACCGGCCGCGCGAATACCGGTGCCACACACCCCACACGAATGCCACGGGCAAAACAAGCCGCATAGTCGACATTGGGAAAAAAATTACCCTCTACGTTGAACACCGCCTTCAGGCGCGGCGCGCGCGCAATACGCGCCGCGGGTAACGGCGTCTGCCCAAGGATCGCCACGACATCCGGCAAACTGGCCTCCACAGTGGCATCAGGCAGCGCCCCGGACTCCACGGTGCGAAGCTCCGCCATTGCTTCCAGGCGGGCGCGATCAGCCGGCCGCAGGATCATGGCGTTATTGCGCGGAAAGGGATCCAGCAGCACCAGCGGGCGCGACCCGCTCATTCAGTGTGGCGCCGCGGGCAACACCAGCGGCGCGTCAAGAGTTACGTTCTGCGCCCGAAAGAATAGGCGCACCACCTGTTGCTCAGAACGCCCCATGCCGGCCTTGTCGGCGCGCAACTGGATGTTGTGCGAACGGTTGTCCGAGATCAAGAATTGGCCATCCGCACCCGTCACAACCTTTCCCCGTTCCGAATTGGTCGTGAAGTTCTGCTCCATGATGTGCACATTGGCTCCGGCAACCGGCGCACCATCGGTCGTGACGACGCGTCCTTGCACGATGCCATCGCTATGCAATGCGATGTAGGCGTTCCATGCGCCGACGACGACCGTCAACACGAGCGGCACCATCACAAACCGATTGCGCAGTACACGAGCCACCACCCCTTTTGGATTCATCCCTTCGTCGCCCCGGAGGTAAGTCCGCGAATGAATTCCTTTTGCGCCAACAGAAACAACACGATGCCCGGGAGCAGCACCATGATGCAGAACGCGTAGAGGGCACCCGTCGTATTTTCGTGATACGTGAGAAAGCGCGACAGTCCGAGCGGCAGTGTCTGCATCTGTGGATCACGGACCACGATTAGCGGCCACAGGAAATTGTTCCACGACCAGATAAATGACAGGATCACATTTGTAGCCACGGCTGACGTGGACAGCGGGATCATGATTTTCATGATGATCTGCAACTGAGACAATCCATCGATACGAGCGGCATCGATCAGCGACCGCGGTACGGCGTCGAAGCTGGCCTTGTAAACAAATATGCAGACAATGGTCGAGAACGTCGGCAGCGCCAAGCCGAAATAGCTGTTGAGCAGACCCAGCTTGCCCGTAATGAGATAGGCCGGGACAATCGTGGTCTGAAACGGAATCATCATGCACGAAAGCAGCAACGTGATGATAAGGCCGCGTCCGCGAAAATGCTTAGTCAACGCATAGGCGGCCATCGCGTTGAAGACGACGTTGGCGGCAATGGCCAAGCCGGACACCATCACACTATTGAGCAGGTAGCGGGCGAAGGGAATGTAATACCAGACATCGACGTAGTAAAAGAGGTGCGGCTCTACCGGCCACAAACTGGGTGGATACACAAAGATATTTTCGCCGGTCAGGCTGGTCTTAAGCACCCAGTAGAATGGCACCAGCATACAGAAGCTCACTAGCAGCAGAGCGATATGAATGGGCCAGTGTGGATAGCGCCGGGCCGGCGCGACTCCCGGTCGTCGCCGCACGCTCATCAATCTGTTTCCACGGCACCGGCATCGCCGCCCGACAGGCGATTGCCGAGCCAGGTCAGCACAACCAGTAACAGAAACTGCACCACCGTCAGCGCAGCTGCATAGTCAACTTTGCTCAACTCGAATGCCGCGCGATAGATGTAATTGACGAGTAGTTCAGAGCTATGACTGGGCCCGCCCTGCGTCATCACGTACACCAAGTCGAAACTGGTGAATGAGGTCATGATGCCGATGACAAAGGCGAGAAAGATTGCCGGCCGCAACAGTGGCAGCGTGATTCGCACAAACTGCTGGCGTCCGCTAGCCCCGTCGATCGATGCGGCCTCGTAAAGGTTCTGCGGTATGTTCTGCAGCCCGGCCAACAGGATGATCATGTAGAAGCCGAGAATCTGCCATACGTTGGCCAACAGCACTGCCGGAAGCGCAAGCTCGAATGATTGCAGGAACGGCAGCGGTTTATCAATGATGTGCAGCGAGCGCAGCACGAAGTTGAAAAGACCCACTTTTTCGTCGTACAGCCATCGCCAGATGATCCCCACTGCCACCGTCATCAGCGGATACGAGAGAAACACGATGGTGCGATAGATGTTGCGACCGCGCACTTCAGAGTTGACCATTAACGACACGGCAAGCGCTAACGCAATGCCCACTGGTGCGCTGGCCATGTAGATCAGCGTATTCTTGAGCGTGATCCAGAAGACTTCGTCGTTCCACATCTCGGCGTAATGATCGAAACCGATATACCGCGTTACGCCGAACAGCGAAAAATCCTGAAAAGAGAGAACCAGGTTCCAGAGCAGTGGCAGAACCCGGTACAGAAAAAAAACGAGCAGCGACGGCACCAGAAAGGCCCATATCAGCAACAGCTCGCGGCGCCGCTTCGAACCTGCGGCGCCCGCGCGACGCGGGACGTTCCGCGGGCCCGACGTTCTAGGCACCTGGATCGTTCCCGCTTCGCTCATTGCGCCGGTCCCCGGCCCTAGCGACCTAGAACGCGATTGACCTTGGCCTCTGCGTCCTTGAGGGCCTCCGCAGGGGTTTTGCGCCCAAGCACGGCATTCTGAATCTCCGGATAGAACGCGTCCTTCACGCGCGAGTCATTGGCGAGGCGCCAGTTGCCGGTCAGCTTGTCGGTTTGTTCAAGCTGGGTCTGCAGCACAGCAGCGGCCAACGGATCATCGACCTTCATTTTGTCCAGCGTTGTCTTGTCCGATGCGATATTGCCGGTAAGCACCTTTCGCCGCGCGGAAAATTTCTCGGTCCACTTTTCGCTGGTCACCATCTTCAAAAATTCCCAGGCGATATCCGGATGCTTTGAGCCTTTCGAGATACCGAGGCCATGCGAGTTTGGCGTGGCCCACCCCCCGGGGACGTTGGTTACACCCAGCGTGTCGGCGTTGAGCCACGGTGCCTGACCACGGATGAAGAAAAATGCTGGTGAGTGCGCATGCAACATGCCGACATTGCCGGCTGCAAACGCGCCGTTAGGCTCTACCCAGCGCCCGGTCCACGAAATCTTGTTGATCGCCCCGTTGCCCGTGCCTTTGGTCAATGCATCGAGTACCTTGACGGCCTGTGGCGTATTGAACGACGCCTTTTTCAGGTCCGGTGTGAGCAGTTCGACGCCATTCATCCGGAACAACGGCCAATAAAGCCAGTCGAAATTGAGCGTCATGAATCCGGTTTTGTCGCCCTTCGACATCTTGGTCGCATAGTCCATCATTTGGTCAAACGACTGCGGCGGCCCCGACAGTCCTGCCTCTTTGAACATCGTCTTGTTATAGAACAACAGCGTCTTGCTAATGTAGAAGGGCAGCATGTAATTCTTGCCCTCATAGGTCCAGTTGGCGAGATAGTCAACATTGAAGCGGCGGCGTACGTCTGCATCCTTGGCCATGTAAGGCGTGAGATCGACCATGCCTCCGGCCGCCGCATACTCAAGCCACAATCCGCCCTGCGTGTTGATGATGTCGGGTGGCGTGCCGGCAATCACCTGGGTTTGGTAGTACGTGGGAAACTCGGGGCCCT
>JBDTTY010000247.1:0-4910 GCA_040007975.1 Betaproteobacteria bacterium
CAGCGATGCACGCGACGCGTCCGCGTGGTCGCAGCGCCAACGTGTTGGACTCGCCAGTGGGGCCGGGCAGCACGATCGATTCACGCATCGCCTCGGGCGCGAGCACCCCGGCACCGCGGACCAGCCGACGCAGATAGTGCGGACCACCGGCTTTGGGCCCGGTGCCGGACAAGCCGTCGCCGCCAAACGGCTGCACACCGACCACCGCACCGACAATATTGCGATTCACGTACACGTTGCCGGCGTGAATGCGGGCGCTCACGAATTCAACGGTTTCATCGATGCGCGTCTGTAGGCCATGCGTCAGCCCGTACCCCAGCGCATTGATCGAATCGACCAAGGCGGCCATCGCGCCTTCGCGAAAACGCAGCACGTGCAAAACCGGACCAAAGACCTCGCGCGTGAGCTGTGTTGGATCCGCGATTTCAATCAGCGTCGGTGGAAAAAACGTGCCCTGACGCGCGGTTGCCGGCAGCACCAGTTGTTCCACTGGCGCACCTGCGGCGCGCATGCGTGCAACATGGTCGGCCAACGCGGCGCGCGCGTCCTCGTCGATCACCGGGCCGACGTCGATGGCCAGCGCGCGCGGGTCACCCACGGCCAGTTCGGCCATCGCGCCACGCAGCATGGGCACAATGGTGTCCGCCACATCCTCCTGGACGCACAGCAGCCGCAACGCCGAGCACCGTTGACCAGCGCTGTCGAATGCCGACGCGATCGCGTCCTGCACCACTTGCTCCGGTAGCGCGGAACTGTCGACGATCATGGCGTTGATGCCGCCGGTTTCCGCGATCAGCAAGGGCGCATCATCGCGTAACGCGAGCGTACGATTGATCGTTTGAGCGACGGCGGTGGAGCCGGTGAACAGCACGCCCGCGATCCTTGAATCGGAAACCAGTGCGGCACCGACCACTTCGCCGCGCCCGGGCAGCAACTGCAACGCGTCGACCGGAATGCCCGCGCGATGCAGCAATGCGACGACCGCGGCAGCGACGCACGGTGTCTGTTCCGCCGGTTTGGCCAGTACCGGATTGCCGGCGGCGAGCGCCGCAGCGATCTGCCCCATGAAAATGGCGAGCGGAAAATTCCAAGGCGCGATGCAGACGAGCGGGCCGCGTGCCGTGGCTGCGGTCAGTTCACGCCGTGCCTGCGCCGCATAGTAGCGGCAGAAGTCGACGGCCTCGCGCACTTCGCCCATGGCATTGGGCATCGATTTGCCGGCCTCGCGGACCAGCAGCACGATGAACGCGACGCATTCGGCCTCCAGCAGGTCCGCGCTGCGCTCCAGGTGCGTGGCGCGGGCATCGGCAGACATGGTTGGCCACGCACTTCCGAGAGCCGCCGTGACCGCCGCCGTGGCGTCATCGCGACTGGCCATCGTCACCGTACCGATAATGTCATCGTGATCCGCAGGATTGCATAACGTCTGCACATCGCGCGCGACAGGCGATGGGTTGAGTGCCAGTATCGGCGCCGCACGATGTACGGGCTGGGGCGCGTGCACGGCGGCGGACAGCATCTGCAACGTCGCCTCGTCGGCGAAATCCATTCCGCGCGAATTGCGTCGATCCGTAAACAGTGCCGAGGGCAGCAGAATGCGCGGATGCGCGGTACCGCCGCCGCTCCGCGCGCGCGCCACATGATCGTGCACCAGCTCCGCGATATCGACCGAGGGGTCGACGATCCGATTGACGAACGACGAGTTGGCGCCGTTTTCGAGCAGGCGCCGCACGAGATAGGCCAACAGCGTTTCGTGTGAACCCACCGGTGCGTAGATCCGGCACGGCCGATGCAGCGGCCCCGCGCCGACGATCTGGTCGTACACCGATTCGCCCATGCCGTGCAGGCACTGAAATTCGTAGTTGGCGGCGCCGGCCAGCGTGTGAATCGCCGCAATCGTGAAGGCGTTGTGGCTGGCAAACTGCGCATAGAGCGCGTCGGGTGCGGCCAGCATCGCGCGGGCACACGCGAGATACGAAACGTCGGTGTGCACCTTGCGGGTGAATACCGGATAGTCGGTGAGTCCGTCTACCTGCGCGCGCTTGATTTCGGAATCCCAATACGCGCCCTTGACGAGGCGCACCATCAGTCGCCGGTGATGCAGACGCGCCAGCGCAATCAACCAGTCGATCACGTCGCGAGCACGGCGCTGATACGCCTGTACGACAAATCCCAGTCCGTCCCAGTCGGCCAATGCTGGATCGGCCGCCAGCGCGGCGAAGATGTCGAGCGACAGTTCGAGTCGATCCGCTTCCTCGGCGTCGATGTTGAAGCCGATCTGGTATTGGCGCGCCAACGCCGCAAGGGCGGCCACTCGCGGCAGCAGTTCGTGCATCACGCGTTCGCGTTGCAGACGCGTGTACCGCGGGTGCAACGCTGACAGCTTGATGGAAATGCCGGGTCCGGCCTGCGCACCAGCACCCCCCGCTGCATGGCCGATCGCGTGAATGGCGTGTTCGTAGGCGGCGTAGTAGCGCGTGGCATCGGCGCGGGTCAATGCCGCTTCCCCCAGCACATCGAACGAAAATCGATAGCCCCGAGTCTCGCGGTCGCGGGCGTTGGTCAGCGCCTCTTCGATCGTGCGGCCGGTAACAAATTGGCGACCGAGCATGCGCATCGCGAGATCGACACCTTTGCGGATCATCGGTTCGCCGCCCTTGCGCAACATTGACGTCACCGCACGCTCCAGCGCCGAATCACTGCGCGAATCGACCAGCGTGCCGGTCACCAGCAGTCCCCATGCCGCAGCGTTGACAAACAGCGACGGGCTGCGTCCGATGTGGGTGCGCCAATCGCCGCGGCCGATCTTGTCGCGAATGAGCCGATCGCGCGTGGCGGCATCGGGAATGCGCAGCAACGCTTCGGCCAGGCACATCAAGGCGACGCCTTCGTTCGACTCAAGCGAAAACTCAAGCATCAATGCGTCCACACCGCCGGCCTTGGTCCGCGACGCACGGATGCCGTGCGCCAGTTCCGTGGCGAGGCTCTGGGTGGCGGCCAGCGCTTCCGGGGTGAAGGTGGCTTGGTCGACCAACGGACGCATTGCCTGCACTTCCGGCAAACGATGCGCGGCGGCAATGCGGGCACGGCACGACGAGAGCGAGGAAGGCGACGAACGAGTTTTCACGGTTTAACGCCTATTGAGTGTGCAAATGATAGTGATAAACACCATAAAATGTCAATAAATAAGGCATTATGACTACAAATGTGAACCCCAATAGTTGCCTGGCGCCCATGTTGGTAGTCAGTCTTGGCGTCGCCACCCGCGTTCGTGTGCCTACAATGGTCCATTGACCGACACGTCCGCCCTCGGAGCCGCATGATGAATGCCCCCCTCGAAACCGACCTGCAACCGTTTGTGCTGCGTGAAACGACGAACGGCGTCGCCACGCTGACGCTCAATCGCGGCGATCGCTTCAATCCACTGTCGACGGCCATGATCGGCGCCATCGACGTGGCATTGGATGCGATCGCAACGGACCCCGCCATACGCGTCGTCGTCATCGCCGGCGCGGGCCGCGCGTTTTGTGCGGGTCACGACTTGAAGGAGATGCGTGCCCACGTCGACCACGAGTGGCAGCACGGTCTCTTCGGGGCCTGTACGCGGATGATGTTGAAGCTGACGCGTTTGCCGCAGCCGGTGATTGCGCGGGTGCATGGCGCGGCGGCGGCCGCGGGCTGCCAGCTGGTGTCGATGTGCGACCTCGCCGTGGCCGCTGATTCGGCCAAATTCGGGTTGTCGGGCATCAACGCCGGCATCTTCTGCACGACGCCCGGGGTGGGCGTCGGGCGCAACGTGTCGCGCAAGCGGGCTTTGGAGATGCTGCTGACCGGGGAGATGATCGACGCCCCGACGGCTCTTGCCTGGGGTCTCGTCAATCGCGTGGTACCCGCCGCACAGCTCGATGCCGCCGTGCTTGCGCTGGCGACGACGATCGCGGCCAAGAGTCCGGCGGCCGTGGCGATGGGCAAGCAGGCGTTTTATGCGCAGATCGAGCGGGATCTCCCCGGGGCCTATGCGCTGGCCGGCGAGTCGATGGCGTGCAACATGCTCGATCCCGATGCGGTCGAAGGCATCGACGCCTTCCTCGGCAAACGCGCACCGCAATGGCACACGCCGTAAGGAAACGATTTCCATTGTGCAAGCAGGTTGCGTCAATGGCATCGACAAAAGCATAATCCGCGGCCCACGTTCCATTTCCACTCAGCGTAACGCTCCTTTTATTCGCCACGCATGCCCAACGATACGATTCTCGAGACCCGCAAGCTCACCAAGGAGTTCAAGGGCTTCATTGCGGTCAAGGACGTCGATCTCGTCATTCGCCGGGGCACCATCCATGCGCTGATCGGCCCCAATGGCGCCGGCAAGACCACGTGCTTCAATCTGCTTACCCACTTTCTGACGCCTACGCGCGGTCAGATTTTCTACAACGGCAACGAAATCACCGGATCGCGCCCGGCGGCGATCGCCCGCATGGGGTTGGTGCGTTCGTTCCAGATCTCGGCCGTGTTTCCACATCTGACGGTGCTCGAAAACGTACGCATTGCCTTGCAACGCAAGCGCGGCCACTCGTTTGACTTCTGGCGGTCGGCCGAATCACTGCATGCGCTCGATGCGACCGCCGTGGAATTGATTGACGCGGTGGGGCTGTCTGAATTCACGTCGTTTGCTGCAGTGGAACTGTCCTATGGTCGCAAGCGGGCGCTGGAAATCGCCACGACGCTGGCTCTGGAACCGGAGATGATGTTGCTCGACGAACCCACCGCAGGCATGGGCCATGAAGACGTCGAGCGGATCACGACGCTGATCGGCAAGGTGGCGGTCAATCGCACGGTGCTGATGGTCGAACACAATCTGTCGGTGGTGTCGACGCTGGCCGATCACATCACGGTGCTGGCGCGCGGCGAGA
>JBDTTY010000248.1:0-4901 GCA_040007975.1 Betaproteobacteria bacterium
ATGCCCACCATGCATTCGATATCGATCAGCCGGGCAAGGATTCGTGGCGCCACCGTCAGGCGGGCTGTACCGAAGTCTTGGTCAGTTCGGGCATCCGCTGGGCGCTGATGCATGAATTGCGCGGTGCGGCAGAAATGACGCTGCCACAGGCGATTGCGCAGCTTTCGCCATGCGACCTGGTGCTGGTAGAAGGGTACAAAGCCTTTCCGATGCCCAAGCTTGAGGTATGGCGTCCGGCGGTGGGCAAACCGGTACTGCAACCCGGCGACCCGTACATCGTGGGTATGGCCACCGATGATGTGCCGGCGGCGATGGCCGTGACAGCGCTCCCCGTTTTCCGGCTCGACGACATTGACGCAATCGCAACATTCGTCCTGGAACACGCGACATCCTGGCCGTCCGGATTGACTTAGCCGGGTTTGGGGGAGTACGTTGAACTTAGGCGTGTGGGCAATGACCAAGCAACGTTGAAAATGCTTCCGTGGCAGTATCGCGGAGCGCGATCAGTCTTCGCCGCCATTCCAAAACCCATGTCCAAACCGATACTTACCGCCGTCGCCGCCGTTTTTCTCTTCGCCGCCGCACCACAGGCGCTGGCGCAGGACCGGCTGCAGCCGTCCGAACCGGGCGGCTTCTACGGCGGGGTCGCACAACGGACCGGGGGTGCAGAGACCTCCGGACTGTCGATCGGCCACTTGACGTCGTCGTGGAGCAAGTTCGCGATGCCGGTAGCGGACGATGTCGGTACTCGCACGCTGGCCTATGGCGGTTACCGGTGGGGCAACGATCTGTCGCTCGAAGCAGCGGTGGCCACGGCGGACCAGCTGGCATTGAAGCCGTTGTCGGCGTCGGCACGCGGTGTCGGGCTCGCGCTGGTTGGCGGCAACGACCGTGCTACCCGAGCCTGGAATGCCGACGTCTATACCACGTGGGAATTTCGTTCCAGCTTCGCGCTGTATGGTCGATTGGGTTATGCGCTCAGCGAGGCCACACCGGTTTATCTCGCCGGTACCGTCACCGATGTTCGTCGCAACCGCGACGGCGTCAATTACGGTGTCGGTCTGCGGTATGACATGACCAGCGCGCTCGGACTGCGTTTGGAGTACGCGCGCTTCGGCCGTGTTTCCGGCGAGTTCGTCAACGGTGTGCTTCCGGAAAACGACCAACTCCAGTTCGGCGTGCAGTTCCGCTTTTAGCATTCGCGTGCCGGTGCACGCTGCCAGCCTATAATCGGGGTTCAGGAGCGACGCTGACTCATGCCCGATTCCCGCACTGCCATGCCTGCTGTCACCACTATTCGCCTGGTCTACCTTGCGCGATTGCGCGAGGCATTCGGTCGCAGCGACGAAGACTTGGCCCTGATGGTGCCCGCCCCCAATGTCGCGGCCGTGCTCGCCGTACTGCGGGCGCGCGGGGGCATCTGGGCCGAGGAACTGGCGGCCGGACGTGCGGTTCGGGTGGCGCTCAATCACACGGTGGCACAGGCGGACGCGCCATTGCGCAATGGCGACGAAGTCGCACTATTGCCGCCCGTTACCGGCGGCTGACCAACAAGGAATCCGTTGATGCCGGTGCGCGTCCAGACCGACGACTTTGATGCCGGCCGCGAAATTGCGACGCTGCGCGGAAGCGATGCCCGCATCGGCGCGGTGGCTACATTCATCGGCACTGTCCGCGATATCAATGACGGCACGCCAGTGACATCGATGGCGTTGGAACACTATCCGGGCATGACCGAAAAAGCGCTTATGGCGATCGTGGAGGAGGCGCGCGGTCGATTTTCGATCATGGACGCGCTCGTGATTCATCGCGTCGGCGCATTGCGCCCCACCGATCAGATCGTGCTGGTCGCAGTCACCAGTGCGCATCGAGGCGACGCCTTTGATGCCTGTCGCTTCATCATGGACATTCTCAAGACGCGCGCACCGTTCTGGAAAAAGGAAGTCACTCCTGCGGGGTCACGCTGGGTGGATGCACGCGTGGCGGACGTCGATGCAGAGCAGCGCTGGTCCACGGACGCGTGACGGCGCAAGGGACATGGCTGCCGATATTGCGCTGATCGCCATCGACTGGGGGACCACGTCGATGCGCGCCTATTGGCTCGATGCGACCGGTTCCGTCATCCGCACGCGCAACGCGCCGCACGGCATTCAGCAGATCCGCGATGGCGGCTTCGATGCCGCATTGACGCAGTTGGTGGGGGATGCGGATGACGCAACCGTACCGCACCTTGCATGCGGCATGATCGGCAGCCGGCAAGGTTGGGTCGAGGCGCCGTACGTGGCTTGTCCGGCGCTGTTGACGGCACTCGTGAACGGCATCGTCAAGGTACCGGGCGCGCGATTGCACATCGTGCCTGGTGTTTCCACACGCGATTCACGCGGCATTCCTGACGTGATGCGCGGCGAGGAAACGCAGATCGTGGGCGCGGTGGACGAGCGCGAGCCGCGCGTGTTGACGGTGCTTCCCGGTACGCACAGCAAATGGGCACTTGTGGAGTCCGGGCACATCGTCGACTTCATGTCGTTCATGACCGGCGAACTGTGGAGTGTGTTGCTCAGACACAGCATTCTCGGACGATTGGCCGTACCAGTTTCCAGGGAGGCGCCGCCCGGCGCCGCCTACGTTCGCGGTGTTCGCTGCGGGCTCGGCCCCGGTGGGTTGGGACACGATATCTTCGGGGCCCGCACCCTCGCTCTGATGGGTGAACTTGCGGATCATGAAGTGGGGGATTGGCTTTCCGGCGTACTGATCGGACGCGAAGTCCGCAATGCACGGACGTGGGCCCAGCGGCATGGGTATGATGCGTCGCGCGTGCGTCTGGTTGGCGACGACGCGTTGGTGACCCGATATGTCGCCGCGCTTGCCGAAGCGGACATTGGCTATGATCGCGCCGACAGTGGCGCTGCCGCGATCGGGCTCTGGCGTCTTGCCACGTTGGCGGGACTCGTTCAATCTTTGCACTGAAATTTCTCCTATGTCGCTGCCCGGTCTATCGTCCTACCTCGAGCCCCTGCCATTGATCGCCGTCCTGCGCGGCATTGCGCCGGAGGAGGTCGACGCTGTCGGCAATGCACTGGCCGATGCCGGCTTTCGCGTGCTCGAAGTACCGCTCAATTCACCGCGCGCCTTCGATTCGATTGCCAGGCTCGCGGCGCGCCACGGCAAGCATTGCCTGATCGGCGCCGGCACCGTGATCGATGTGGCGGATGTAGCGCGCGTGCGTGATGCAGGCGGACGGGTGATCGTGATGCCGCACGCGGACACCATGGTGATTCGCGCCGCCAAGGCGCAGGACATGTTGTGCGTACCGGGCGTGGCCACGCCGACGGAAGCCTTCGCGGCGTTGGCCGCGGGCGCTGACGGCCTCAAGATGTTTCCCGCCGAAGGTATTCCGCCGGGCGCGCTCAAGGCATGGCGAGCGGTGTTGCCCAAGGGCACCCTCGTCTTTGCCGTTGGTGGGATGCGCCCGGATAATCTTGAGGCGTACTGGGCGGCCGGCGCATCGGGATTCGGCACCGGATCCAATCTTTACCAGCCGGGTGCGGATCCTGTTGGCGTGGCGCAGGTCGCAGCTGCGTTTGCCGCCGGCATCCGCGCTTTACCAGCACGCTGACTCCAATTTCTCCGGAGTCTTTGCTCATGTTGCGCTTCCTGCTTGTGGTCGTGATTGACATGGACTCCATTCGCCGCGGTCACTGCACGCGCTCCTGATTACGCCACAAGGACGGCCATGAACATTGCAGATATCGTTGCCATCGGCGAGCCGATGATCGAGTTCAATCAGGCGCGCACCACGGACACGACGACGTACCTGCAGGGGTTTGGCGGGGACACGTCCAACATGGCCATCGCCGCCGCGCGATTGGGGGCGCGGGTCGGGTATGTGACGCGTTTGGGCGACGACACGTTCGGTCGCCTGTTTCTGGATTTGTGGACTCGCGAAGGTGTGGATGCCTCTGGCGTGACCATCGATCCGGATGCCGCGACCGGCGTCTACTTCGTGACCCACGGGGCCACGGGTCATGCCTTTTCCTATTTGCGCTCGGGTTCGGCCGCCACGCGAATGCAACCATCCAATCTTCCGGATGGTGTCGTACGCGGAGCGCGCTTGCTGCATGCGTCCGGCATCAGTCAGGCGATTTCCGGTGGCGCCAGTGACGCGGTGTTTGCAGCGATGGAGATCGCGCGAGGTAACGGAGCGTTGATCACCTACGATCCCAATATGCGTCTCAAGCTCTGGCCGTTGCCGCGTGCACGCGCCGTGATTCTGGCGTCGTTTGCAATGTGTGATTGGTGTTTGCCGAGTCAGGACGACGCCACCATCCTGTTTCCGGACAGGGCTCCCGACGCGGTGATCGACGCATGTCATCGTGCGGGCGCACGTGGCGTGGTGTTGAAGCGCGGTGCGGCGGGATGTGTCGTGTCCGATGGCAATCGCCGCGAAGTGATTGCCGCGTATCGCGTGACGCCGGTGGACGCCACGGGAGCGGGCGATTGCTTCGATGGTGCGTTTGCCGCACGACTTATTGCCGGTGACGATCCATTCGCCGCGGCGCGGTATGCCAACGCCGCCGCCGCATTGGCCACCACTGGATTCGGCGCAGTTGCACCGCTGCCGCGCGCGCAGGATGTCGAGCGGGTGCTGACGCTCGCGGCAGCATGAGCGCGAGGGTAATAATATGAGCGCTGCGACGTTCCGCCCCGATCTTTACACCGGAAAGGTGGTGTTGGTGGTGGGTGGTACCACCGGCATCGGTGCTGGCATCGCGGCGGCGTTTGCGGACCTCGGTGCCGTGGTCACGGTGACTGGCGCCACGGCCGTCGAATGTGCCACGGCTCGCGCCGCCGCCGATTTTCGTGGCCGCGACGCGATTGCCGTCGACGTTCGCGATGATGCC
>JBDTTY010000249.1:0-4897 GCA_040007975.1 Betaproteobacteria bacterium
CGATGGAATTTTCGCGGATCACGTCGGGATTTACGCAGGCGCGATTCCATCCGATTCTGCAAACATGGCGTGCGCATCGCGGGGTGGACTATGCAGCGCCGATTGGTACCCCGATTCGCGCGACGGCAGATGGTGTGGTGGCGTTCGCCGGCGTGCAAGGGGGCTATGGCAACGTTGTTTTTCTGCGTCATCACGGGGCCTACTCCACCGTCTACGGTCACATGTCGCGTTTCGCGTCGCAATTGCGAACCGGCACGCGTGTACGTCAGGGCGAGACCATCGGGTACGTCGGCATGACGGGCTGGTCTACCGGCCCACATTTGCACTATGAGTTCCGCATTGCCGACGAGCCGCGCAATCCGCTTGATGTTGCGATGCCGGCGGCACCGCCGATTGCGGCGGATCGCCTGGTCGCGTTCAAGGGCGCGACGCGCGCGGCGGAGGATGCACTTGCACTGGCCCGATCGCTTCCCGCGACGGCGCTGGCGGCCACCGAGTAGTCAGGCGCGGCGCGGCGCATGGCTGGTGTGCCGCAGCTGTTCGCCGGCGTGATGTCCGGCACCAGTCTCGATGGTGTCGATGCTGTGGTCGCGGACTTCGCGCCTCCCGATAATGCGCTTTGCACACTGCGCGGATGCGCCCATGTCGGCTTTGCGCCGAACTTGCGCACCGAACTTCTCGCGTTGCAGACATCCGGTCCTGACGAATTGGTGCGTGCCGCGCGTTCCGCCAACGCACTCGCAGACGTGTATGCACAGGCCATTGGAATGGCGTGCCGCGACGCCGCGATTGACGCCCGCGCCGCCATCGCTGTGGGCGTTCATGGTCAAACCGTGCGACACCGTCCCGCCGAAGGGTGGACGTGGCAGATCAACAACCCATCGCGTGTTGCAGAGTTGTCCGGGATCACTGTCGTGGCCGATTTTCGCAGCCGCGACATCGCGGCCGGCGGGCACGGCGCGCCGCTCGTGCCGGCCTTCCATGCGGCACTCTTTGGCACGACGGACCGGCATCGCGTGATCGTCAACCTTGGCGGCATCGCGAACATCACCGATTTGCCGCTGCAGGGCCCCGTACGCGGCTTCGATACGGGTCCTGGCAACGTGTTGCTCGACGATTGGTGTTCGCGTCATCTGGGCACCGCGTTTGATGCCGATGGTGCGTGGGCGGCCACCGGAACCGTCGACCCCGTCGCGTTGCGCGCGTTGCACGCGGAACCTTTTCTGGCGTTGCCGCCACCCAAAAGCACCGGCCGCGATCTCTTCAATCCTGCGTGGCTTGACGCTCATCTCGCCGCTCTGCCATGGCGCGGTACTGCACCCGATATGCAGGCGACGCTCACGGCATTTACGGCGCGGACAGTGGCCGCGGCCATCAAGATGCATGCGGGCAATGCGGTGGAAGTGTTCGTGGCGGGCGGCGGCGCACGCAATGCGACGCTGATGCGCATGCTCGCGACGCTGCTTCCCGGCAAACGCGTCGTGACCACCGACACTCTTGGCGTCGCCAGTGATTACGTCGAGGCGCTGGCGTTTGCCTGGCTGGCGCGCGAAGCGCTCGCTGGTCGGCCGGGCAATCTGCCTGCGGTCACCGGCGCGAGCGGGCTGCGCGTGCTTGGCGGCATTTACCCACGCTAGATGAATCAATCCCGTAGGCGAGGCTTCAGCCTCGCGCGTTGCATCCCGCGATGCTGAAGCCTCGCCTACCTGCCCACGTCGCCACGTCGCCACATTGCCACATTGCCACATTGCCACATTGCCACATTGCTGCATCGGCACAATGCCGGTATGGTGACGCGGTCCGACTCTTCACGACACAGGAAATTTCCATGTTGCGCACTTCACTGTTGATCATCGCATCATTGCTGGCAGTAGCCACCGCTGGCGCCCAGGCACTGGACGGCCGTCTCAAAAGGATTGCCGACACCAAGACCATCACCATTGCACATCGCACCGATGCGGCTCCATTCAGCTTCGTCGACGCCAACAAGGAAATCACAGGTTATTCCGTCGATTTGTGCAAACGCATCGTGGCATCGATCGAACGCCAGATCGGCGTCACCGGACTCAAGGTGAAGTACGTGCCGGTCACCGCGCAGAATCGCTTCGACGCTATTACCAAAGGTCAGGCCGACATGGAGTGTGGCGCTACCACCGTGTCGCTGTCCCGGATGAAGATGGTCGATTTCTCGAATTTCATTTTCTTCGAGACAACGGGCTTGATGGCCAAATCCGCATCCGCACTCCAGTCGTTGACCGATCTCAAGGGCAAGCGCATCGCCGTGATCTCCGGCACGACCAACGAGCGCGCCGTCAATACGCAGCTGAAGCGCCAGCAGATCACCGCCACGATCGTACCGATGAAGACGAGTCAGGAAGCCATCTCCGCGCTCGAGACCGGCACCGTCGATGCCTTTGCCAGCGACACGTTGCTGCTGATCGGTTCCGTGACGCAGGCCAAGGACCCCAAGGCAATGATGCTGATGAATGATCAGCTGTCGTTCGAACCCTACGGCATCGTACTGCCGCGCGGCGACTATGCATTTCGGTTGGCGGTCAACACCGGGCTGTCGCAGATCTACTCGGGTGATGAAATCAACGACATCTACAACCGGTGGTTTGCTCCGTTCGGCAAGCCGTCTGCACTGACCGAGGCTGTGTATGTCTTCGGTTCGCTTCCTGAGTAGGCTCCATAGCTAGCGCGGTGATTGATCGTTCTCGAAGAATTCACGCATCATGAAGGCTTCGAGTTCCGCCGTATCTTCAACGCGTGCGGACAGATTGAGGTCTCGTCCCAGTCGCAGCGATTGCCAGCGGAAGTTGCCGCTTTCCTGCGTGCGGATGATCGCGATGATTTTTCGCACCACGGCGATACGAATGTCGGGGTTGTTGCCCCGCTGCACGTCGATACGCTGATTCACCTTGCGGCGAATGTCCGTGTTCCAGCCAAAGAACATGAATTGCGCCTCATCGAGACCAAGCTGCCTCAATTGAAACATCCCGCCGCCGTTGCGCGGCTCGCCGCCGAACGTGGGCGTGCGCACGGACGCGAGATTTTCGGCGACGATCTTGTCGCGACGTGCGCGCTCGTCATTCACCGGCGGCGCATTGGGCGCGACACCTTGCGAACCTGAAGGCTCGGGCTCGCCGCGCTCCCGGCGCCGCGCCGCGATGTAGGACGCCATGTCCGTCTCGATCGGTGGCCGCGTTTGCGGCGGTGCTGGCGCCGCGGGCGGCGCCACTGGAGGCGGCATGCGCAGGGCCTGCGTGTCGGGTGTTGGCGGTATGACGGCCACCGGCGGCGGTGCGGGGGACGGGCGTGAAGGCCGCAAAGGTCGCGGCGGGGGCGGCCGGATCGTGGCGGCAGCGATGGCGGGAGTGTCCGGTGCCGCAGGCGCCGAAGGCGTGGTGCGCGGGCCCGGTGGCGCCGCCAGCTTGACGCTGAGCGGACTGATACCCTGCTTGTCAGGTCCTTCGAGCGACAATTGACTCAAGCGCGGCAGAAATTCCCACATCGCGGCAAGATGGACGAGCAGACTCAGCACGATTGCCACCCAGACGATGGGGATCCTGACGGAGTTGCTGTGCGCGCGGTGGATGTCTTCGTACGAGGCGTACATCGTGGGGCCGTTAGTGGGAGCGCGCGGGGTCGACGCCGTGTACTCGATGCCGAGCGCGGCATCGGGGCACTTCAATCAAGGCCGAATTGTCCGTTTGAGACCGCTAGTGTACAAAACCACCCATTGCCCATCGCGACAGGCAGCCCATTCATGCGGCCCGCCAATCAAAACAGGATAGCGAGTACGACCACGAAGGATGTCAAGCGTTCGCCGGAGGACGCGGTGTCGACGGATGTCATCGCGAAATGGGTGGGCAAGGATACGATGAAAGGCTCAGCAGCCCGGCCCTGGCCAAAGGATTGGCGACATCACGACAGACCATGAAATCGTTATCTCGTCACCGCTGCAAGCATCCACTTGCCACGAACGGAGTGCCGCCCATGCTGCATGATCCCGCACGTCACGAAGCACTTGTTTCCACCGCATGGAACGAGTTCGCCGCGCGCCAATGGATCGAGCGCTTTGCCGATGACGCGCAACGCGCGTTCACGTCGGAAACACTGTGGCCAACGCATCCGCGTGATGCGGACGATGGCGACGAAGCGCCGCAACCGTTCGCTATGGTTTACTTCGGCGCGGCGGGTGTGATCGGGACGCTGGACCAATTGGCGCGTGCAGGCCTGGCCGCGCGCACGGTTGATTTCGTGCCGATGCTCGATGCGCTGGTGACGCGCAATGTCGCGCAGGTAGAGCCGTGGGGACACGGCGTGGAAGGTCTGCTGATGGGCCGATCGGGTGTCCTGCTACTGCGTTATCGATTGGCACCTGATCGCGCCACCGCGGATGCCATCGCCGCAAGTGTGGTGGCCAATGCCCACCATCCAGCGCTCGAATTGCTGTGGGGTTCGCCCAGCACGATGCATGTTGCGTTGACGATGCACGAATGGACCGGGGACGTGCGCTGGGCCGACCTGTTTCGCGCCGATGCTGTCAATCTGCTGCGTGCATTGCTGCCGGCCGGCGATGCGCCTTGCCGCATCTGGACACAGGATCTCTATGGCAAAAAAGCACGCTTCATCGGCGCCGGTCACGGCTTTGCGGGTAACGCGAGCGCACTGGTTCGCGGACGTAACCTGCTGACCTCAACCACGGCAGATCCGTGGCAGGACGCGATCGTCGAGACGGCACACACCACCGCCATGCGCGACGGCACCCTGGCCAATTGGCCGCCACAGTTGGTGCCGACCGTCGCAGCGCCCAAGATGCTGGTGCAATGGTGTCACGGCGCACCGGGCATGGTGACCAGTCTTGCCAATCTGCCCGACGCGCGGCTGGATG
>JBDTTY010000250.1:0-4886 GCA_040007975.1 Betaproteobacteria bacterium
GCCAATCGTCAATTCGGATGGGAGCCATCAACGCCGCTGATGGCCCGGTAAGCCCCTGAGGGGCCTACACAATCGTCCAGCAATGGCCGCATTTGCGGCAGCGCACCTGCATCGCGCAGCCGCCCACGGCCTCCGGACTGTCGACAGCGCGATCAATGGTAAATCGCGCGTAGGCAAGGCACGACTTGCATGTTGCCTTGGCCGCAAGGTACTCGGCACGAGCCAACAGAAAGGTGAACTGCCGCCACGCAAACACGGTGAGCGCGCCGCCGCCGGCACCTATCACCAGCAAGGTGAGGAAGCCGCCGATCGACTGTCGGAAATCGATCACTTCGATCGCAATCGCCGTCATGAACATCGCCAGCAGCCCGGTGACGAGGTACGCGTGGCCCTCGATCAACTGGCGTTCATACCAGCGCCGAAAGCCGCTACTGCGAATCGCATCGGGCAAGCCCATTGCGCCTCCTCGGGGTCGAATCGAGTCTACGCCCGCAGCGGCCGCGCAACAACGGGACACCCTTGGCACGACGCGGCACCCGCGCCCGGTATTATGGCGGTCTGTCTACTGCGGATGCCCAACGACGATGTCTTCCCTCCAGCACCTCATTGACAACAACCGCCGCTGGGCTGAAGCCCTGGCGGCGCAGCAGCCGGGCTTCTTCGGCCTGCTCACGGCGCAACAACATCCTCGGTATCTGTGGATCGGCTGCTCCGACAGCCGTGTGCCCGCCAACGAAATCGTCGACCTCCTGCCTGGCGAACTGTTCGTTCACCGCAATGTGGCCAACGTGGTCGTACACACCGACCTCAATTGCCTGTCGGTGCTTCAGTACGCGGTGGACGTACTGAAAGTCGAACACGTGATCGTCGTCGGCCACTACGGCTGTGGCGGTGTGCGTGCCGCGTGGCAGGGCAAGCCGCTGGGGTTGATCGACAACTGGCTGCGGCATGTGCAGGACGTCGCGGAGCGACACCGCGACCTCCTGTCCCACCAACATGACGAGAACGCGCTCACCGATCGACTGTGCGAACTCAATGTCATCGAACAGGTGCGGCACGTGGCGCGAACCACGATCGTGCAGGACGCCTGGGACCGCGGACAGCAACTCGCGCTACACGGATGGATCTATGCATTGGGGAATGGCCTCGTGAACGATCTTCTGGTCACCGCCGATCGTCAGGACGTGCTGGAAGCGAACTATCGTGCAGCGATCGCGCGCTACGACTCGAATGCGACAAGTCCGTAACCGCGCGTTGCCTTGATTCACCTCAACGCGGTCGAAAAGAATTTTAGCGGGCCGCGACCGCGTGTCGTGTTGCGCGATATCCACCTTACGGTGGAGGCGGGTGAAATGGTCGCCATCCGCGGCGAATCCGGTAGCGGCAAGTCCACGCTGCTGAACATCATCGCCGGGCTGGAGCGGCCCGATGGCGGCACCGTCACGGTAGCGGGCATGACACTGGCGACGCTGGATGACGATGCACTGACCGTCTTTCGGCGTAAGCACGTCGGCTTCGTCTTCCAGGCTTTTCATGTGCTGCCCTACCTGACAGTGGCCGACAACGTCGCGCTACCGCTGACGCTCGCCGGTCACCACGACGACGTAGCGCGGGCGCGGGTGCTGGCCATGCTCGACAGTGTCGGGATGGCCGACCGCGCGGAAAGTCCGCCGCGCGAACTCTCAGGCGGCGAGTTGCAGCGTGTGGCCATTGCACGGGCACTCGTACATCGGCCCTCGATCGTTCTCGCCGACGAGCCGACCGGCAATCTGGACCCGGACAGTGCCGCCGGTGTCATCACGCTGCTGCGTGGGCGCATGGCGGCTGAAGGTGCGTGCGGGGTGCTGGTCACGCACTCTGACGAAGCGGCGCAGCGGGCCGATCGCGTGTTCACGTTGCGCGCCGGGACGTTAGCTCCGCAGACACGCACTGCGCAATGAACATCGCTCTGGGTCGCGCGGTGTTGGGCGGTGCACTGGGCCGCCATCGCGGTCGACTGGCACTGGCGACGTTGGCCATTGCGCTGGGCGTTGCACTCGGGTTCGCGGTGGCGATCATCAATGCCACTGCGGTTGGCGAGTTCGAAGCCGGCATGCGCACGCTGGCCGGCACAGCGGATCTGGAAATTCGCGGTGGCCGGGGTGGTTTCGACGAAGCATTGTTTGCGCGCGTAGCCCGCGATGCCGATGTCGCGGCTACAAGTCCGGTCGTTGAAGTGGAAGCGCGCATCGTCGGGCGCGACGACGCATTGCGTATCGAGGGCGTCGATGCATTTCGCGCCGCCACAGTCACTCCCGCGTTGGTGGGCATGGCTTCCGATCCGCTCGATCTGCTGCGCGGCGAAAGCCTGTTTGTGACACCATCCACACTCGCATGGCTCGGCAAGGCCGAAGGCGACATGCTGGTCCTGCAGGTCGGCCAGCGGGAAGTTTCGCTGCGGATCGCGGGCACGCTGCCAGGGACGGCGACGCAGCGCCTTGGCGCGATGGATATTGCCGCCGCGCAGGATCTTTTTGCGCGGGACGGCACGTTGTCCCATATTGCTCTGCGCCTGCGCGCCGGGGCCGATGTGCAGCAGGTGCAACAGCGTCTGGCCGGCACATTGCCGCCCGGCACCGTCATTGCGACACCGGACGACAACGCCACCAATCTCGCGCGCATGACGCGAGCGTACCGCGTGAATCTCAATGTGCTCGCACTGGTGGCCCTGTTTACCGGTGGGTTGCTGGTGTTTTCGACACAGGCACTATCGGTGGTGCGGCGACGTGCACAATTTGCGCTGCTGCGCACGCTGGGACTGACCGGGCCATCGCTGCAACGCTGGATTCTGGTTGAAGGCGCACTGCTGGGCGCCTTAGGTAGCCTGGTAGGAATTGCGGCAGGTATCGCGCTTGCCGCGGGGACGCTGCATGTTCTTGGCGCCGATCTCGGTGCCGGCTACTTTCGCGGCGCATTGCCGACCTTGGTGATCGAACCCGTTGCGGCCGCGGCGTTTGCCGCGATGGGCATCGCCTTTGCCGTGGGCGGCAGTCTATTGCCGGCGCGCGACGCTGCGCGCGCCATGCCCGCAGCGGCACTGAAGGCCGGCGACGAGGAGCAAGCATTCGCGCGGCTGCACCATCCCGGCATCGGCGTGGTGGCGTTGACCGCGGGTGCGCTTGCCACACTGTTGCCGCCCATTGGCGAATTGCCGCTTGCCGGATACGCGGCGATTGCGCTGCTGCTGTTCGGCACATTGTTGCTGTTGCCACAACTCGCGGCGTGGATGCTGGCGCGAGTGCCATCGCCATCGTCGGCGTCCACGCGCTTGGCACTGTTGCAGTTGCGCGGTGCACCGGGAGCGGCGTTGGTGAGCCTCGCCACGATCGTCGCCAGCGTTTCACTGATGGTGTCGATGGCCATCATGGTCGCGTCGTTTCGCGCGTCGCTTGATGATTGGCTGCTGCGCATCCTGCCGGCGGATGTCTACGTGCGTGCGGCGGCCGCTGGCGATACCGGTTGGTTCGACCTTGATGCGCAGCGTGCGTTGCGCAACATCCGCGGCGTTGCCCGCATCGATTTTCTGCGCACGCAAAGTGTTGTGCTCGATCCCGGTCGACCCCGCGTCACCTTGCTGGCGCGCGACCTGCCCGCCTCCGATCCCGGCAGTGTGCTGCCGCTGCTCGGCGACACCAGGACGGTTTCGCACGATGGTTTACCGTCGGTGTGGATCAGCGAGGCGATAGCCGACTTGTTCGACATCAAGGTCGGCACGACGTTGCAACTTCCATTGGCCGATCGCGTGCATCCGTTTGTGGTGGCGGGGCTGTGGCGCGACTATGCGCGGCAGCAAGGCGCGCTTGTCATCGAACGCGCGGTATACACGCGACTCACGGGCGATGGCAGTGCCAGTGATGCCGCGATCTGGCTGCAACCGGGAGTCACGGTTGCCGAATTCCGCAACGGTCTTGATGCAGCGTGGCCCGACGCATCGGGCCTGACGCTGGCAACACCTGGTGACATTCGCACGATGTCGTTGCGCATCTTCGACCGCACGTTTGCGGTGACCTATGCACTGGAGGCGGCAGCGGTGATCATCGGCCTCACTGGTCTGTCATCCGCGTTTGGAGCGTTGGTACTGGCGCGGCGACGCGAATTCGGCATGTTGCGTCATCTGGGCATGACTCGTGGCCAGATCCGACGCATGCTCGCGACGGAGGGTTTGCTGGTCAGCGGCATCGGCCTGAAGGTGGGATTTCTGCTTGGCTTCGCGATGAGCTTGATCCTGATCCACGTGGTCAATCGCCAGTCGTTTCATTGGGGCATGGAACTGCATACACCGTGGCTGTCATTGGTCGCGTTCGCGATAGTATTGCTGGCACTGGCCGTGGCTACCACGCAGGCTAGTGCACGTGCGGCCCTTGCGGATGATGCCGTGCGCGCCGTACGCGACGACTGGTAACGCACTGCCTACCCGCAACCATGCTTCGACGCCAATTTTTGCTCGCGCCATTCGCACTATCGCCACTGGGCGTGCGCGCGGCGAGCGCATTTGCGCAAGTTGACGCGGGTGTGCCGCTCGTGTTTCCGCGCGACCACGGCAGTCATCCGGCCTTTCGCGCCGAGTGGTGGTACATCACCGGATGGGTGACCGACGACGCGCGACACGATTTCGGCGTACAGGTCACGTTTTTTCGCAGTCGCACCGGAATCGCGGAAACCAGCACGAGCCGCTTTGCACCATCGCAATTGCTGTTTGCGCACGCGGCCATTGCGGAAGCCGCGAATGGTCGATTGCGTCATGATCAACGCGTCGCACGCGCCGGCTGGGGACTTGCCGAGGCCTCGGAATCGGATACCGATGTACGCCTGGGCAACTGGTCGCTGGCACGGGACAACGATCGCTA
>JBDTTY010000251.1:0-4867 GCA_040007975.1 Betaproteobacteria bacterium
CGACGGCATTGCCGCAGATGCAGGCCAGCAGCGCATTCCATGCCCACACCGCCACTGGAAAGTTGAATGCAGTGACGACGCCCACGACGCCAAGGGGATGCCATTGCTCGAGCATCCGGTGCCCCCGCCGTTCGGAATGCATCGTCTTGCCATAGAGCATCCGCGATTGGCCCACAGCGAAGTCGGCGATGTCGATCATCTCCTGCACTTCGCCATCGCCCTCTGCCTTGATCTTGCCATTTTCGAGCGCCACCAGCGTGCCGAGCGCGTCCTTGTGTAGGCGCAGCAGGTCCGCGAACACCCGTACGGCTTCGCCTCGTTTGGGCGCCGGCACGTCACGCCACGCCAACGCAGCGGCGGACGCGGCAACGAGCACGGCCCCGACATCGGCGGCGTCGGCAAGCTGCACCGATCCCAATGCGATTTCGTTGGCGGGATTGATCGAATTCAGACGTTCACCGCCACCCCGCCATTGGCCGGGGCCGACGCACGCGCCAGGATGCGCTGCCTGGATGGAGAAGCGCGCAAGAACGGTGGCGACGATTGAGTCGTTCACGAAGTCAGGTTGGTGCACACATCACGACGGTATCCGCGCCGTCGCCTTCGGCGAGCCACCCCTTCGTCACCATCTTGTCGCGAACAGTGCGGTCGGTGGTGTAGCGATGATTGGCATCGGCGCGGTTGGAAAATACCCGATACAACGGAATGGTGCCCGTCGCACAGGTGCCTGCGCTGGTGGGGTAGAGGTAAAAAAACGTGGGGGACTCGAGCACAAAACTTGGATTTTTGGCCATCGTACCATCGCACTCGACCTGATCCCGACCGAAGTAGTGTCCATCCCCTTTGCCAGGTGGAATGTAGATGCGGCACACCGCGTTGGTACCGCCCGCGGCAGTCGGATACGCGTTGAATGCAAGACCGGTGCGCTGCCAGCCCTTGATCGACGTGCCGGCATCGAGCAGCGCGATTTCGCTGGATACCCACGTGATGAAATAGTGATCGAGCTCGGCATTGTAGAACTCGACGACGCTGACCGGCGGGACGACGCCCGTCGTGGCCAACGCCGCACGGACCGCGGCAGGAGCATCGAGCAGTCCGGCACCACATCCGGCTTCGAGGCACGTCGACCCTGCAGGAAATGGCTTGGCGCTGCTTTTCAACAAATCGCGCAGCTGGGCCGGGGACAAGTCGGGCGCCACTGCCAGCATCAGCCCCGCGACACCACTGACGAGCGGCGCGGAAAAACTGGTCCCGGCAAAATATTGCGTGCCTTCCGCGGCCGGCACGGTCTTGCCGAGGTTGGTGAGCACCAGAAAATTGTATGCGCTGCCGGCGACGCCGTTGCCCCCCGGCGCGGCGATATCCATCCGTGGTCCGAAGTTGGAATAGCCGGCGCGATTGCCTGCGAATGTCGACGCGGCGACGCTGATGACGCCATTGCAACTGGACGGCGAATGTACCGCCCCGCTGGCCTGATTGCCCGCCGAGGCAACGATGGCACGCGTGACGCCATGCGCAAATACCTTGTCCACGGTTTCCTGCATGAATGACTGGCATGCGCCGGGTCCACCCAGACTCAGGTTGATCACGTGCGCCGGATTAGCATTGACCGGCGCCGCCGGTACGTTGAGCCCGCCCGCCCACGCGACACCATCGGCGATGTCGGCATCGCTGCCGAAGCATTTGCCCAGCACGCGCACGGGCACCAACTTGGCTTTCCAGTCGACACCCGTGATGTCGTTGCCGTTGTCGGCAATGGCGCCGATCGTGCCCATCACCGACGTGCCATGCCAAGTGCTGTCCTCGATCACGCATTCGGAACTGGCGAACAGACCATTGCGATCGTCGGCGCTGATCCAATCGCCGGGGTCGCTTGCATCCGCATCGCGATAGTTGCCTGCGCTGTCCAACGCCTTGCCGTCGTTGCTTGCAGCAAAACTGCTGACCATGTCGTAGCCGGCAACCACGCGGGCGACAAGATCGGAATGATTGGTATACCCGGTATCGAGCACGGCGATCACCGTCGACGGCGAACCGGTGGTAAGTTCCCACGCCGCGGGGGCGTCGATCGTCGTCGCCCCACTCTGCAAATAGAACTGGTCGGCAAAGAGCGGATCGTTGGGCACGCGCTGCGCGTACATGCGCCGCGACCGCTCGGCATAAATGACGTCCGGACGCGTGGCCAACTTGGCCGCGATCGCGTCGACCTCGGCGTCGGATCGCGCGTCGGGAACATTGAGCACCATGGCGCCGATGGCCATCGTGCGTCGGTAGGTCAGCGGCGCGCCAATTGTCGCGGCCAGTTCAGCCACACGCAGTGTGGCTAACGTGGGTACCGACTCGGGTCGCAGCTTGACTACGATCTGTCCGGTGGTCAGCGCGTCGGTGCCGCCTTCGAAGGTCAGCGCGACGGTCGACGCCGCCCAGGCAAGCGGCAGCGCGGCCAGTAGGCGGGCGGGCAGGTGAATGAGGGTCGACATGGCGAGATCCGGGGGCGCGATTCTAACTGACCTCGCGCCGGAATCATGGTTCCACCAGCCGTCGGCTGGCGCGCGGTGGAACAAGAACCAGACGCGCCGATGTCCTCGCCAACGGCAAGGTGCCCGGCGCGGTTGTTGCGCCTTTCTGGCGGCCCGCTACATGACCCCCAGCATCTTCGGAAACCACAACGTCAAGGGCGGCCAGTACGTGACTATCACCAAAAACACGAGCATCGTGAGCAACCACGGCCAGACCGCGACGGTGAGCTCGCTGATCCCCATCTTGGTGATACCCGAGGCGACATAAAGGTTGAGTCCGACTGGAGGATGGCACATGCCGATCTCCATGTTGACCGTCATGATGATGCCAAAGTGAATTGGATCGACCCCGAGCTTGATAGCGATCGGAAAAAGGATCGGCGCCAGAATCAGAATGATGGACGATGGCTCCATGAAATTGCCGGCGGCGAGCAGCAGGACATTCGCCACGAGCAGAAACGTGACGACACCGAGACCTTGCGACAGCATCCAGCCGGCCATCTGCTCCGGCACGTGCTGATACGACATCAGAAACGAGAACAATGCGGCATTCGTGATGATGTAGAGCAACATGGCGCTCATGTTCGCCGACTGCAGCAGGACCTTGCCCACGTTGCGCAGGCGCATATCCTTGTAGACAAAGACCGCGACCACAAACGCGTAGACGGCCGCGACCGCCGCCGCCTCCGTCGGCGTGAAGACGCCGGAATAGATGCCTCCCATCACGATGAAGATGAGGAGCACGCCCCAGAACGACTCGCGCAGCGCAATCCATCGCTCTCCCCACGACGCCTTTGGCTGACGCGGATAGTTGTTCTTGCGTGCTATGTAGAATGTGGTGAGGCCGAGCATCAGCGCCAGCGCGAGCCCCGGCATGACACCCGCCATGAATAACGCGCCGATCGACGTGTTGGTCGATACCGCGTAGATGATCATCGCGATCGACGGCGGAATCAAAATGCCGAGGCCGCCCGCCGTTGTCACAACGCCAGCACCGAAGCGCATCGGGTAACCAGCCTTCACCATCGCCGGCAGCAGAATGGCACCGATGGCCACCACCGTGGCCGGCGACGACCCGGATATTGCCGCAAACAGCGCACAGGCCAGCACCCCGGATAATCCGAGGCCACCGTAAAAGTGGCCAACCATGGACGTCGCAAACCGAATCATGCGTCGCGCGACCCCGCCGTGGGTGAGAAAGCCGCCCGCAAGAATGAAGAACGGGATCGCCATGATCTCGAACTTCTCGATCCCGGTGAACAACTTCAAAGCCACCGATTCGATGGGCACCTGCGTGAACAGGTAGAGGAACGAAAGTACCGTCAAGCCCAGCGCAATCGAGATGGGCATCCCGCTGATCATCAGTGCGATCAGCAGGGAGATGATGATGATCGTGCTCATGACTTGCTCCCCCCACCGCTGACCGCGGGCGTCACGTCATGGGGATGAAACTCGTCCTCGGTGTCGATGCCTTCGACGTGACCGTGGTCGTGGTGCGGTAATTCGCCGGTGCGCGCGAAAGACCACGCCACCTGGAGGAAGCGAAAGCACATCAGCGACGACCCGAGTGGAATCGCCGAGTAGACGATCCACGTCTGCCACTCCAGGTCGGGTGTCGTGGGCCCCGGGTAGAGGCTGTCGGGAACCTTGCCCAGGAGGCTTGCGAAGGCGTAGTGCGCACCGTTCTCCCACACGAAGGTGGCACCCAGCACCGCGACGATGCCGGTAAACAGCGCGCCAGCCAGCAATCCGAACAGGACGAAGAACCGGCGCTTCCTGGCATTGAGCGCATTGATGAGCACATCGACGCCCACGTGGATACCGGTACGCACGCCGTAGGCAGCACCGAACTTGGCCATCCACACGAACATGATGATGCACAGCTCCTGCGCCCACGCCATGTTGATGGACAGCGCCACGTCCTGTACGCCTGGAATGCTCCACGATGCGAGGAACCGATGCACGACCGCGGCAAAGATGATCAGCGTGGCCGCCGCGATCAGGAAAGCGATCAAGATTTCCTCCAGCCGATCCAGGACTTTCATACCGAACTCCGTTTGCGCCGCCAATCGGATTGCGTCATGTTCGCAAGCACCCCGAAAACTTCGATGCAGGAATCGGTCAGAGCTTGTTCGGGTCGAATCCGGTCGCCTTGTACACCTGGTCGATGGTCTCCTTGCCGATACGCGACTCCATCTCCTTGTGCACCTTGACCAGCACCTTCTTCAGTGCCAGGCGCTCCTGCGGTGTGAGGGTATAGACCTCGGTCTTGCCGGTGGCCTTGATCTTGGCGAGCGCGCTGTCGTTCTCTTCCTTGGCGATCTTGTCGGCGTAGACCGTGGCCTCGG
>JBDTTY010000252.1:0-4866 GCA_040007975.1 Betaproteobacteria bacterium
AGTCCGCAGTGATCGATGGCGTAGGTGGCCGCCGCCCGCACGACCGGCTTGGCGCGATAGGCCACTGAGACGTCGGCGATGCGAAACATCGGCAAGTCATTGGCGCCATCGCCCAGCGTCACTGTCAGACCGCCTGCACCGGCATATTGCGTCTTCCATTCGGCGACTGTGTCGGCCTTGGTCTTGGCATCGACGATGGCACCCGCAAGCTCGCCGGTGATGATGCCGTTGGCAACCTGCAACGTATTGGCCACTGCATGGTCGAGCCCGAGACGCGACTTCAAGCGCTCGGTGAAAAACGTGAAGCCACCGGAGACCAACAGTGTCTTGGCGCCCACCGCGCGGAAACCTGCCAGCATCCGCTCTGCGCCCGGTGAAATGCGCAAGCGTTCGTCGTAGACACGCTCGAGTGCCGCGACGGGCAAGCCCGCCAGCAAGTGCACGCGCCGCCGCAGGCTTTCCGCAAATTCGATCTCGCCGCGCATGGCGCTGGCGGTGATCGCGGCCACCTGCGGTTTGATCCCCTGCAGATCGGCGATTTCGTCGATGCATTCGATCGTGATCAACGTCGAGTCCATGTCCATGGCCACGACGCGGACCCGCTTCAATCGTTGCTCGACGGGCACCAGACCCGCATCACATCCGGCTGCACGTGCCGCGTCGAGCAGCGCCTGCGGAAAGGCAGCTGCCACCATCGCGTAGGCGACAGGCTTGCCAAGACCGCGCGGGACGATGGCGCGTGCGTCGGCCTGCTGCGCCAACGCGGACAATGTGGACGGCGCGATCGCCGGCGCCTGCACAACACATGCCGCGGTCATCGTGCGCAACGTGCGGAAAGGCGAAGCGTCATGGCAATGGACGGAAGGAAGAGGTGAGGCCGGGTAATAACCATAGTATCGAGAGTTCTTGCTGCGCTTTCCGGCGGACGCCATTATAGTGTGCATCCTCCGCATTTCGCGGCGACTCAAGGAGACGCAACATGCCACTGCGCATAGGCGACGACGCGCCGGACTTCACGGCCGAAACTACCGAGGGCACGGTCAAGTTTCACGACTGGATTGGCGACCATTGGGCGGTCCTGTTTTCGCATCCCAAGGATTTCACGCCTGTTTGCACCACCGAACTTGGCTATCTCGCCAAGCTGAAGCCGGAATTCGACAAGCGCAACACCAAGGTCATCGGGCTGTCGATCGACCCGGTCGAGGATCACAAGCGCTGGCTGGGCGACATCGAGGAAACGCAGGGCCACGCGGTCAACTATCCGCTGATCGGCGACCCCGACCTGACAGTGGCCAAGCTCTACGACATGATCCATCCGAACGCCAGTGGTGCAGCACCGCGCACCGCGGTCGACAACGCGACGATTCGCGCTGTGTTCATTGTGGGTCCGGACAAGAAGATCAAGCTGATCCTGACCTACCCGATGACCACCGGACGCAACTTCGACGAAGTGCTGCGCGTGCTCGACTCGTTGCAGCTCACTTCGAAACACAAGGTGGCAACGCCCGCACAGTGGAAACCGGGCGAGGATGTGATCATCGCGGGCTCGGTGTCCAACGATGATGCCAAGCTCAAGTATCCGGACGGCTGGAAGGCACCCAAGCCCTATTTGCGCATCGTGAAGCAGCCGCGCTAACGGCGACCTTTTTTGTCCTTGACCGGCGGCGGCAGATTTTCGCGCGAGAGCGGTTCAGCGTAAATCTTCCGCCCCGACGGCGCGCCGGGAGTCGTCTTGGCGGCCTTCTCCGCGGGTTCGTCTTCTGCCAGCGAGAAGTCGATCTTGGTCTGTTCCATGTCCACCCGCGTCACCTTGACGCGAATGCGATCGGCCAGCTGAAAGGTCTTGCCGTTGTGCTCGCCGATCAACGCATGGCGTCCGGCGTCAAAGTGGAAATAGTCGCGCCCCAATTCGGTGATGTGGACCAGCCCATCGATGTTGAGACCGTCGAGCGTGACGAACAGGCCGAAGCTCGTGACGCCGCTGATCGTGCCGGCAAACGTCTCGCCAATCTTGTCCTGCATGTAATGGCACTTGAGCCAGTTGGTGACTTCGCGCGATGCCTCATCTGCGCGGCGCTCGGTCATCGACGTGTGCACGCCCAGTTGTGCCCATGACATGCCTGATGGCGTGTAGGTCAACTGCGCCAGCACCGCCTTGATCGCGCGATGCACCAGCAAATCGGGGTAGCGGCGGATGGGCGACGTGAAGTGCGTGTAGGCGTCGTAGGCCAGGCCGAAGTGGCCTTCGTTGTCGGGTCGATACTGTGCCTGCGCCAACGTTCGCAACAATACCTGTTGCAGCAGATCGAAATCAAGCCGACCCTTGATCGCGGTGATCAGTTTCGCGTAGTCCATGGCGGTGGGCTGTTCGCCGCCGCCTAATTGCAGCGCCGACGTTGCGAGAAACTCGCGCAGTGCGGTGAGCTTGTCCGGTGGCGGACGGTCATGCACGCGATAGAGTGCGGCGTGCTTGTTGCGGGCGAGGTAGTCGGCCGTGCAGACGTTGGCCGCCAACATGCACTCCTCGATCAGCTTGTGGGCGTTGTTGCGCGGCGCCGGCACGATGCGCGTGATCTTGCCGTGCTCGTCGAATTCCAGTGCCAATTCGACGGTTTCGAAGTCGATGGCGCCGCGCTTGCCTCGCGCAGCGGCAAATGTTTCGTAGAGTGCATACAGCGTTTTGAGATGCGGCAGCAATTCCCGCGCTTCCGCCGTGGTGACGCTCGCCGGTTCCGACAGCCACGTCCATACCTGCGTATAGGTCAGTCGCGCGCGCGAGTGCATCACGGCCGGATAGAACTTGTAGGCCTTGATCACGCCGTCTTGCGTGACGTCCATTTCGCAGGCCATGCACAGCCGGTCGACGTGGGGCTTCAGCGAGCACAGTTCGTTGGATAACTCTTCCGGCAGCATCGGAATCACGCGTCGCGGGAAGTAGACCGACGTACCGCGCTCGCGCGCGTCCTGGTCGATCGCATCGCCGTCGCGCACGTAATGGGAGACGTCGGCGATGGCCACGATCAGCCGAAAATTCTTGCCCTTGCGCTCGCACCACACGGCGTCGTCGAAATCCTTGGCCGTTTCCCCGTCGATCGTGACGAGCGGCAACATCGTGAGATCCACCCGTCCCTTGCGATCCGCTGGCCGCACATCCGTAGGCAGCCGCTTGGCCTGCCTCAACGCTTCGCTCGAAAATTCGTATGGGAGCTGATGTTTGCGCAGCGCGATCTCGATCTCGATGCCCGAATCCGTGGCACTGCCCAACACCTCGGTCACGCGCGCCATTGCTTCACGATTGGCGGAGGGTTGCTCGACAATTTCGGCCACCACGATCTGGCCCGGCTTCGCTTGCCCGACATCGGCAGGCGGGACCAGAAAATCCTGGTTGATGCGGCGATTTTCGGCCACGATGAAAAAGATGCCGCGCTCCTCGAACAACCGTCCGACGATTTCGCGGTTGACGCGTTCCAGCACTTCGACGATTTCGCCTTCCGAACGCCCGCGCTTGTCAGTGCCACTGCGCCGGACAACCGCGCGGTCGCCGTGCAGCACCTTGTGCATTTCGCGCGGACTCAGGAAATAATCGTCGCCGCCTTCCTCGGGCACCAGAAAGCCGAAGCCATCGGGATGTCCCTGCACTTTGCCGACGACGAGATCCAGCTTGGCGACGACACAAAGCTCGCCTTTGCGGTTGGTGAGGAGCTGGCCGTCACGCTCCATCGCGGCAAGGCGACCATGAAAGGCTTCGCGGGCAACATCGCCGACAGCGAGCTGGCGCTCCAGGTCAAGCGGTGGTGTCGGTGTGCCCGCGGTTTTCAGCGCGGCAAGAATGGCATCGCGCGACGGCAACAGCGCAGGATCGATATCGCCGCTACGTCCGCGGCGGCGGTCTGCAGGACCAGCGCGCGGACGCGTGGCAGCGCTGGGTGTGGTTGCGGCAGGTGCTCGAGGTGCGCGCACCACAGGCGGCGTATGGCGGCCGCTCGCGGGTTTCGGGGGTTTGGCCTTGGGCCGGGGGGATGGAGTGCGTTTTGACAAGGTTGAAGTCTAAAAGTAAAATAGAGGGTTGCAGTTGCCCAGATGGCGGAATTGGTAGACGCACCAGGTTCAGGTCCTGGCGGTGGCAACACTGTGGAGGTTCGAGTCCTCTTCTGGGCACCAATGTAACACTTGAAGCGCGGTCAACGCGCCTCGAAGAAACGCCCGCGCCAGCGGGCTTTTTTTTAGCGTTTGGCACCGCCGCCGCTATCCATACGTCGTGTAGGCGAGGCTTCAGCCTCGCTCAATCGCTCGAACGAGGCTGAAGCCTCGTCTACACGAAGGTCCCCGCAGCCTAGTCCTTGTACGTCACCTGCACCGGGCGACCGTTGACACGCAATTCGCCCGTGGTGACGTCGACTTCGAACAGTGGCTTGTCGCCGTGGAAGAGTCCCCAGCGACCCGTTTCGGGATCGAATTTGGTGGCGATGGTGGCCGACTCTTCGTACGCGATCTTGTTGCCGGCGCGCATCGCAAAACATGCAAATCGGCACTGCGCCCATACCATCATCCCGAAATTGACATCGGCGTCCTCATCCTTCAATCCAACGGGTGCGATGAGAACACCGTAGTCGATTGTTGCTTTGGGGCCGGTATTGAAGGCGCGCCCGAGAATGATGCCAAGACCGATGCGGTCGCCGTCCATCGAGCCAGGGGTCGGGCTGGGACCGGAGGTGTAAGCGTCGATTTCCAGTCCGAAGAAGCCACCACGGCCGGTGGCATCCTGCACCTCGTGCACCGCAGCCCATGTGGTGCCCCGCCCGGTCTTCATCGCCTGGCTATACGACGCCACATTGGCGCCGAAATCGGAGGGATTGTTGAGGATGG
>JBDTTY010000253.1:0-4849 GCA_040007975.1 Betaproteobacteria bacterium
CGCCTCGGACGCGCGGTTTGCGCTACCCGAACTGGCGTCATGACATCGGAATATTCGCGTGCCGATTTGGAAATTTTGGCGCATGATTGGCGCACAGGACGATCCACTCGTCGACGATCAATGAGGTCATGATGCCTTACGTTCGCTATCCCATCGCCGCACTCGCAGCCGCTATCACACTTACCCTGCTGGCCCCGCTGGCCGACGCCCGTACGGCGACCAAAGTACAAACGGGGGCGCGCAAGATAGGCACGTTGGCGCCGTCGATCAACGCCAATGCGTTGGTGGCGCAACTCGCCGGTACCGGTGTCACGTTGTCCAACGCCCGATTCACCGGTTCGGCCAAGGCAGTGGGTTCGTTCGGGGGTGCCGCCTCGTCCATCGGTATCGACAGCGGTGTTGTGCTATCCACCGGCGACATCCTCGATTTGCAAGGGCCCAACGACAACGACAGCACGTCCACGACGCTCGACACGCCCGGCGACAATGACCTCGCCCTGCTGGTGGCTCCTTACGCCACGTACGATGCCGCAATTCTCGAATTTGACCTCGTCACCGCCAGCCCGACAATCAGCATCCGCTATGTCTTCGCGTCCGAGGAATACAACGAGTATGTCGACTCGCCGTTCAACGACGTCATGGCCATCTATGTCAACGGCGTCAATTGCGCCAATACAGGTGGTCAACCGGTGGCCGTCAACACCATCAATGCGGGACGCAATTCCGCGCTGTACTTCGACAACACCAACGGAGCGCGCAACACGCAGATGGATGGGATGACCGTTCCGCTCGATTGCACGGCGGCCGTCAACGTCAATCAGGTCAACAAGATCCGCATCGCGATTGCCGACGTGTCCGACCCGATTCTTGACTCGGCCGTGTTTCTTGCCGCAGGCGGTGTGCGCTCACCCGGCGTGGGATCGGTGACGTTGAGCAACAGCGTCAAAGCCATCGAGTACTACCACGCCGGATTTGATCATTACTTCATGACCGCCATTCCCGCCGAGATCGCCATCCTTGACACCGGTGTACCGGAGAAGCCTTCGATGTCTACGTCACGGGTGTAGCCGGTACGGCGCCAGTGTGCCGCTTCTTCAGCACCAACTTTGCGCCGAAGAGTTCGCACTTCTATACGCCCAGTGCGTCCGAATGCGCGATCGTCAAGGCCAATCCCAATTGGCTGTTCGAAGCCGAAGTATTCAACATGGCACTGCCGTCGGCGTCGGGGACCTGCGTCACCGACACCCGTCCGCTCTATCGACTCTACAACAACGGGATGGGGGCGGCACCCAACCATCGCTACACCACCGATCTCCTCATACGCGACGTGATGATCGGTATGGGCTGGGTGCCCGAGGGATTGGGTGTTGGCGTGGTGGGGTGTTTGCCTTAGTTGCCTGTAAGAACGCGGGGGAGCCGTAAATGTTCTTGAAAAACTTCGACCATTGGGTACACGGCCTCCCGGATTTTCAGATATTTGCATTGATGGCAACTTCGATGGTCGTTGCCGTCGCAGCCGCGCCGCACATGTTGCGATTGATCTATCGCCGCGAAATTTCCACGGAGGTCTCCGACGGCGCAGTTGATGCGTACAAGTCGATCGTCACGTTCATGGTTTTCCTGCTGGCATTTTCGCTGGTTCTGGTCCAGAACCACTATCACGCGGCCGAGGAGATCATCACCAAAGAGGCCAACACGATCCATACGCTCGATCGCCAACTGTTGCGTCTCGCGGGTGAGCAGGCGCTCACATCGCGCGCGACGCTGAAGGAATATGCAAAGTCGATCGTCCGCGACGAATGGCCGACGATGGCCAACAGCGACCGTGCGGCCGAAACCACGCGCCTGTTGGGGCAGCTCAATGCGAGCGTGCTGTCGGTCGACACGACCACCAATCGCGAGCAATCGGTGTATCACCAAGTGCTGGTACACCTCGACGAGCTATCCGACCTGCGCGAGCACCGCCTCGAGTCGTCAGAGGAGGGCTTGGGCAATCTCTACTGGGGTACCGTGGCCGGATTGGTCGCGCTGCTGGTGCTGCTTGCATCGCTGACGCAAGCGACGCCCCAGCGCGCATTTGCACTGGGCGGACTCATCTGCGCAGCCGCACTGATGGTATCGATGGTGGTCATTCTCAACAAACCGTTCACCGGCGAGACGGTTGTATCCCTAGCCTCGCTCGAACGTGTAATCAAGGCGATGGAAGTGCGCGGCTGACGTGCGGGTCAGGCTCTTCGCCGCATCGCGTTCATTGCGCGAACACTAGGGAAAGCGCTACCGCGTTAACGGAAGCGCCACCTTGCGTATCGCCTCCCGATAGCGGACATAGCCGGTGCAGCGACACACGTGGCTTCCCACCGCGGATTCGATTAACGCATCGAGCTGCGACGCGCTGACCGGGGTGGCTTTCAGTTGCGACAACATCGCCGTCGCCGCCATCAGGAAGCCCGGCGCGCAATAGCCGCACTGGAAGGAAAAATTCTCCAGGAAGGCTTGCTGCAACGGTGCGAGATCGTCTTGTGTGCCGAGACTCTCGACCGTTTGTATACGCATCCCCTGGAGACTGCTGACTTGTGTCAGACACGCAAATTTTTTATCGAAAGCCGCATCGGGTGCGCTTTGCGTGATCACCGTGCAGGCACAACACATGCCCACGCCACAGCAGAATTTGGTTCCGGTCAGATCCTGTCGCTCGTGCAGAAATTCGAGCAGCGTCATGTCGCTGTCCTGTGCACTTGCCTCGACTGCGCGGCCGTTGAGCGTGAACTGTACGGGATCGCTCAATGCAATGACTCCAGAATGACCGAAGCGGTGACTGGCATTCGCGTGTAACGTTTACCCCCGGTGGCCATCGCCAGCGCGTTCAAAATGGCGGGCGCGAGCGGACACATCACCGCTTCAGCGATGCCACGTGCCGTGGTTTCGCCCGGAGCAGGGGGCAATACGATCAGCTCCTGGCGCGGAATATCCGCGGCCATGGGGATTGTGTACCTGCCCAAATTCCACATGCCATTGCCGGGGCCCGACGCATCATTGGGACAATCTTCCAGCAGCACGCTCCCGATCGCCATCGCAACCGCGCCCTGCGATTGTCCCGACACCATCGGTGGGCAGTGTTGCACGCCGGCCACGAGTACCGATACAACGTCGTCGATCTTTACCTTGCCGGTCTTGGGATCGATGGTGGCCGCCACCAGCGCCCCGCACGGCGCATAGGTCGTGCGCCCGAAGTGCCGATTGATCGTCGGCGGATTTACTAGGTGACTGCGCGTCAAAGCCCGCACGTTCATCACGTCGCTGCCCACCGCAACGTAATCCACGGGCAACGTCGTTGGTCCGCTGCCGCATGCAAACTGTGCCGTCGCAAATGCCCCGACATACGACGCATGCACCACCGCCACCAGCGGTAATTTCATCGACACGGCCTGCGCGACCACAGTGGCCCACGGCAACGGCGGCAATCCTTCCACCACCAGTCGATGGTCCTTCCAGCGCACTGCTGAAGCCGGCTGCGGCGTGCCCCAAAGTACATTGGCCGCGGGCAGCAAAGTGTTCAGCAGCAGCACCTGCCCGGCTTGTTCGACGACGTGATATTGGTGAAATGCACCCATGCAGGCGCTGGCCGAGCCAGAACTTCGCAACACGTAATTGGGTGGAGGCGGCGCCGCCGGCATCGTGGTCAATTGCAACGCATCGAACGCCCGCGCTTCGCCCATGTTGATGCTGTTGGCGTTGCGTCCGAGGAAACTGGCGGTGGCGAGACTCAACGCCGTCGCGGCGCCATTGCCCATGTCGATGTACGGCGTGTAGACCGTGACTTGGCCCGTCGACGCTATCTCCACCGCCGCAAACATGCCGTCGCCTGACGTGCCGTACGCCTCGTTCGACAGCGCAAAGCCGACCCCGTACATGAGGCCCGCTTCCATGCGTGCTTGGTGCATGGCCATCCGCTGTTGCCACAACGGATGCTGCTCCAGTCGTTCGAGCACCGCGTCCAACTGCAAGTCCTGCAGAATCGGCGCGCCGGTGATGGTGGTGCCTTGATTCTGCCGGAGCAGGTTTTGCCGGCGCAAAGTGAACGGGTCGAGCTTCAACGTTTGCGCTGCTTCATCCAGCAGGGTCTCGATTGCCATGAAGGCTTGAGGGCCGCCAAATCCGCGCTGCGATCCACCGAGCAATTGTGGCGTGTGCGTGGAACTGGCGACGGCGACGGCGCGCGGAATGTTGTAACAGCTCATCGAGCTCAGCGTCGCCAGTTGCGCAACATACGGACTGAGGTTCTTCTGCCCGCCACCGTTCATCACAAAGCTGCAATCGAGCGCCTGAATTTTCCCGTTTGCATCAACCGCGAGGGTCTCACGAAAGTCGGTCTCACAACATTTGAGGCCGACCTGAAACTGCTCGAAGCGCGTCTGCGCCCAGCGCAGCGGTGCTTTGGCAAACGGCGCCGCCATCGCAATGTACATCGGGAAATAGGATTGATCGCGCCCACCAAAGCCACCACCCGGATAGCAGGACAGGAGGTCGACACTTTTGAGCGGAAACGCGCTGCCGTCATAGATGCTCGTGCAGTCCTCGATGTCGCCGGTCGGCGATTGCGTGCCCAGAACCATATGCAATTGCTGTGCATCCGCGTCGTACCAGGCCATGCCCGACTCGGGCTCCATGAACATCGGGTCAATGGTTTGCGTGTAAAACGCACGCGAAAACGTGGGCCACGCCTTGCTCGCCATGGCGCGCTTGATGCCCGTGGCCACGTCGTCCTGACGGGCCGCGTAGTCCGTGGTGTAGGCGAAATTGAAATTCCTGGCGTCGTCGCGCACATAGCTGAACGTGGGCAGATAGCTGG
>JBDTTY010000254.1:0-4830 GCA_040007975.1 Betaproteobacteria bacterium
TCCACCGCTCAGCGTAATCGCGTCGCAAACACCCCGGCTCAGGGGTCCGGTCCGCGAATCGACGACACCCGAATCACCGACATCACCGAACTCTCGCCGCCGGCACATCTGCTGCGCGAGTTTCCGGCCGCCGAGCAGCCTGCCGCGACTACGTACGATGCCCGCCAGTCCATCCATCGCGTCTTGCACGGCGCCGACGACCGCCTGTTGGTCGTGGTTGGACCGTGTTCGATTCACGACTACGACGCCGCGATCGACTATGCAACGCGACTTGCCGCACTCAAACACGAACTTGATGCTCACCTGATTATCGTAATGCGCGTGTATTTCGAAAAGCCGCGCACAACGGTGGGTTGGAAGGGTCTCATCAACGATCCGCGTCTCGACAACAGCTTTCGCATCAACGAAGGTCTGCGGCTTGCACGCCGCATTCTGCTCGAGATCAACGAACTCGACCTGCCCGCAGGCACCGAGTACCTCGACATGATCACGCCGCAATACATCGCGGACCTGATCGCATGGGGTGCCATCGGCGCGCGCACGACCGAGAGCCAGGTCCACCGGCAGCTCGCCTCCGGACTCTCCTGCCCCGTCGGTTTCAAAAATGGCACCAACGGCGATGTGCGCATCGCGCTCGATGCGATCAAGGCCGCGTCGGCACCGCATCACTTTCTGTCGGTTACCAAAGGCGGCCATTCCGCCATTGTGCATACCGCGGGCAACGAGGATTGCCACATCATCCTGCGCGGCGGCAAGACCACCAACTACGATGCGGCGAGTGTCGATGCCGTAAGCAAGGAATTGGCCGGTGCGGGACTTGCCGCGCGCGTGATGATCGACTGCTCGCACGCCAACAGCCAGAAGCAGCATGATCGTCAGGTCGATGTGGCGCGCGACATCGCAACGCAGATTGCCGCTGGCGACGCGCGCATCTTCGGGGTGATGATCGAAAGCCATATCAATTCGGGTAAACAGGATCTGGTCGCAGATCGACCGCTGGCGTATGGCGTATCCATCACCGACGGCTGCATCGGCTGGGACGCCACCGTGGAAACATTGCGCGGTCTCGCCGATGCCGTTGCACAGCGCCGGCTGAAACTCGCCGACGAAGCGTGACTGCGAAGCGGCGACCAGCAGGCGCTTCGCTGTCGCATTCGGCACCGGTTCCAATCGAAACGGAACTGAAACTGGCGCTGGATCCCGACGCCGCGTCTCGACTTCCCCGCCACCCCGCATTAAAGGCATTGAAACGCGGTCGAGCGCGCACCACGCGGCTTGTCGCCACGTATTTCGATACCCACGATTGCGATCTTGCGGCCTCCGGCGTCGCGCTACGCCTGCGCCGTGACGGTCGCCGCGTCGTCCAGACGATCAAGGGTCCGGCGAGATCCGATAGCGTGGTCGGCATGGCGATCCGCGCCGAGTACGAGTGGCCGGTACCCGCCGGTCGCCTCGACCCGTTGCGTTTTGCGACCACTCCCTTTCGCCGCGTGCTTGCCAAAGCGGAAAAGCGCGGACTCGAAGCGCGGTTTGTCACCGACTACCGTCGCACGACGATTCCATTGACGTTTCCTGACAGCACGATGGCAGTTCTGTGCATCGACATCGGCGAAGTGCGCAGCCACGACGGGGGACCGGTCGTGCGCCGTCCAATCCATGAAATCGAGTTGGAACTCGAAGCCGGCGATCCGCTGCGCCTGTTCGACCTGGCCCGTACGCTCGCCATCGACATGCCGTTGGCGCTCGCGCGCTCCAGCAAGGCCGAGCGTGGCTATCAATTGCGCGATCCGGTCGTCGCCGCGCCCCTGCGCGCCAGCGATGCGATTCTGGCGGAAGACATCACCGCCAGCGACGCGTTCGCCGCGATCATTCGCAGCTGTCTTACCCAGATCGAAGGCAATGCGACCGGTCTTTGCACTGACGGTGATCCAGAGTGGGTACACCAAATGCGCATCGGGGTACGCCGACTGCGGGCATGTCTCGCCCTCGGCGGTGCGGCATTTCCCGCCGCGCGGCTCGATCCGTTGCGTGTCGAATTGCGCTGGCTCGCTCACGCGTTGGGGCCGGCGCGCGATCTTGACGTATTCGTCACGGCCACGTTGCCTGCATTCAAAACTGCATTGGCCCGTGGCAGCGGTGCCGGTCCGCTCGACCGTGCATTGCGCTCGCTGGTCGCACGCGCGCGGCGCCAACGCACCGCGGCACGCGCGGCGGCACGCGCCGCGGTCGCATCGCCGCGCTTCGTTCAATTGATGCTGGGTGCTGGCGCGTTGGCGGCAACGCCACTTGCGCATGCCGATGAGTCGGCGTCGGCGCTCGATCTGCTGACCGGTACTGCGCGCGATTTTGCCCGCCCGCTGTTGAAGCGTCGCCACCGCAAGCTGCTGGCGCTCGGCCACGATCTCGCGCACGCCGAGCCTGCGGCCCGGCATGCGGCGCGGCTGGCTGCCAAGAAACTTCGCTACGCCACGGAATTTTTTGCCCCTCTTTTTCCACGCAAGCGCACTCGCGACTACCGGCGTGCTCTCGCCGCGCTGCAGGAGGAACTGGGCCTTTGGAATGACGCGGCGGTGGCCGCGCGATTGGCGGCCGACATTGCCGGCGCCGAATCGGCGGTGGCGGCAGCCTTCAGTGGCGCCGCGGCGGCCGCTGGCGCCGCGCGCGAGCGGGCGCTGACGCAGGCGTGGCACGACTTTGTCGCCGCGTCAACATTCTGGGCGCGGCGCTGAATGCAACGTCGCATCAGCGCTATTGCCGCATCGACCTATCGTGCACCGGCGTGGTTGCCGGGACGGCATGCGCAAACGCTCTTCCCCTATTTTGTGGCGCGTCCGCACGTGGCGTACCGGCGCGAGCGCATCGAAACACCCGACGGTGATTTCTGGGACATGGATTGGGCGAATGTACCGTCCAAGGATTCGCCAACCTCGCCATTGCTGGTCGTATTTCACGGCCTCGAAGGTAGTTCCGCGTCCAACTACGCCCGCCAGCTGATGGTCGAAGCCGCCATGCGCGGTTGGCGGGGCGTGGTTCCCAATTTTCGTGGCTGCAGTGGCGAGCCCAATCGCCTGCCGCGGGCGTATCACTCGGGCGACCACGAGGAGATCGCGCGCATGTTGGCCGCATTGCGCGATCGCGTCGATCCGCGCACGCCCATGCTGGTTGCGGGAATTTCGCTTGGTGGCAGCGCGCTGCTCAACTGGCTGGGACGCGCCGGGGAGAAGGCGGCTGCGACGGTAACGGCCGCCGCGACGGCGTCAGTTCCCCTCGACCTGATGGCGTCCGGTATCGCGATCGATCGCGGATTCAATCGCGTCTATGCATGGCATTTCCTGCAGACGTTGCGGCCCAAAGCGTTGGCGCTCGCTGCGCGCTTTCCCGGCCGCCTCGACACGCAGCGCATCGCACGGATCCGGTCCATGCACGATTTTGACGACGCGGTGACCGCCCCATTGCATGACTTTGCCGATGTCGACGACTACTGGACGCGCGGATCGAGCAAGCAATGGTTGCCCGGCGTCGGCGTGCCCACCTTGGTGCTCAATGCCCGCAACGATCCTTTCGTGCCCGGCGTCTCGTTGCCGGCACCCGAGGCGGTATCGTCCTCGGTGCAATTGGAACAGCCCGCCACGGGCGGTCATGCCGGCTTCCTCGATGGAAGGTTTCCCGGACGCGCCAACTGGATGCCGCAACGGCTCACTGCATTTCTGGCCGCGGCGCTGCAGGACAATCGTGAGAAACTACCGGCGCGCGAACTTGCGCTCGGCTGAGTCCGCACCACCCAATCCTCCTTTTTCCTGCACCCATGCTCGAACTTCCCCGCGCCATCTTCAAGGCCTATGACATTCGCGGCATCGTTGGCGACACGCTGACACCCGCCATCGTTCGCGTCGTCGGACAAGGCTTGGCCACACTGGCGCGCGAACGCGGCCGCGACACGTTTGCCATCGGCCGCGATGGGCGCTTGTCCGGACCGGACCTGCTCCAGGCGTTGGCCGACGGCTTGCGCGCCGGTGGCGTCAACGTCATCGACCTCGGCATGGTCGCCACGCCGATGACCTATTTCGCGGCCGATGTGCTCGGCACCGGCTGCAGCGTAATGGTCACCGGCAGCCACAATCCGCCCGACTACAATGGCCTCAAGATGGTGGTGGCCGGCACCACGCTGTCGGGTGACGACATCCAGGATTTGCGACAACGTTGCGAAGACGGTCGCCTGGCCACCGGCACCGGCACCTACGCCACGCACGACATCGCCACGACGTACCTCGACCGCATCGTGGACGACGTGAAGGTGGCGCGGCCGATGCGCATCGCCGTGGATTGCGGCAACGGCGTGGCTGGCGCCTTCGCGCCCGCGCTGTTCACGCGGATGGGTTGCACGGTCGTACCGTTGTTCTGCGACGTCGACGGCCACTTTCCCAACCATCATCCCGATCCCTCGAAGCCGGAGAATCTCGCCGACCTGATAGCGCGCCTGCGCGAGGGGGACTGCGAGATCGGCCTTGCCTTCGACGGCGACGGCGACCGGCTCGGCGTCGTCACACGCGCGGGCCACGTCATCTATCCCGACCGGCAGTTGATGCTCTTCGCCGCCGACCTGTTGACGCGCAAGCCCGGCGCCACCGTGATCTACGACGTCAAGTCCACGCGCAACCTGAAACCCTGGATCGCCAGCCATGGCGGCGTACCGTTGCTGTGGAAAACGGGGCATTCGCTGATCAAGGGCAAGATGAAGGAGACCGGGGCCGCGCTGGCTGGCGAAATGAGCGGACACACCTTCTTCGGCGAGCGCTGGTACGGCTTCGACGACGGCATGTATGCCGGCGC
>JBDTTY010000255.1:0-4824 GCA_040007975.1 Betaproteobacteria bacterium
TCGTGGCACCAGGCCGGCTGGTGCCAGCTTGGTGCCACATCGTGAGGGAATCAGTATAGCGGTTCCGGTAACAATCGTGAGGCTACAGGAGTGAACGTGAGAGGACTTTACTTGATCCCCAGCCGCTCCATCCGGTAGCGCATCGCGCGAAACGTGATCCCCAGCAACTTCGCCGCCGCTGTCCGATTGAACCGCGTCTTCTCCAACGCCTCGTTGATCGCAGAGCGCTCGACACGATCGAGATAGTCCTGCAGTGGCCACTTCTCGCCCGGCGTCGCCGGGCCGTCCGACTCATCGGCAACCGGTGTCAAATGCAAGTCCTCGGCCGTGATATTTTCCGGATCCATCGCCAGCGACAGTCCCCGCTCGAGAATATTTTCCAGCTCGCGCACGTTGCCCGGAAACGGGTAATGCTCGAGCGCCTTGACCGCCTCGGGCAACAACCGCGCGCTGGTGCCGCGCGTCAACTTGGCCAGAATAGCGTTGGCGATCAGTGGAATGTCCTCGCCCATTTCGCGCAGACTGGGCATGCCGAGGTCGATCACGTGCAACCGGTAATAGAGATCCTGCCGAAAGTGGCCGGACTCGACCAGCGCGCCCAATTTTTTGTGGGTTGCACTGATGATGCGCACGTCCACCGGCTCCTCCTGTGTCGCGCCAACCTTGCGTACCTTCTTTTCCTGAATGGCGCGCAGCAGCTTGACCTGCATCGGCAGCGGCAGGTCGGCCACTTCGTCGAGGAATAATGTGCCACCGTTGGCCGCTTGAAAAAAACCATCGCGATCAGCCTCAGCGCCGGTGAAGGCACCTTTGCGGTAGCCAAAGAATTCACTTTCCATCAGGTTTTCGGGAATCGCGCCGCAGTTGACGGCCACGAAGGGCTGCTCGCCGCGCGGCCCGTTCAGATGAATCGTGCGTGCCGCCAATTCCTTGCCGCTGCCCGATTCGCCATTGATGAATACGGGGGCCTGGCTCTTGGCCAACCGCTCGATCAACCCGCGCACTTGCATCATCGCGGGCGATTCGCCAAGCAATTGATACGAACTCGCTGGCTGAACTTTCTCTGGAACTTTCAGCGCCTGCTTGACCAGCGCGCGCAACTGTTCGAGTGCCACCGGCTTTGATAGATAGTCGAATGCGCCCGCTTTGAGTGCGGCCACCGCATTTTCCGCACTGCCAAAGGCCGTGATCACCGCGACCGGAACGTCGAGCCCCTTGGTGTGAATGTGCTCGACGACGCGCAATCCTTCACCATCAGGCAGTCGCATGTCGGTTAGACAGAGATCGAATGTCTCCTTGTCGAGCAACCGGATCGCCTCGCCGACGGTTTCCGCGCGCGACGTGTCGAGTCCCATCCGCGACAACGTGAGCTCGAGCAATTCGAGCAGATCCGGCTCGTCATCGACGACGAGGATCTTGGGTTGACCACGAATTCTTCTGCTCATTCGATTTCCCCCTGCAACAACTCATATGTGGAACTCAGGCCGGACGTTCCGGTGTCAACGCACGCTTCAATGTCATGCGGAAGTGGGCACCGGGACCTTTCGGCAACAATTCGAGCGCCGCGCCGTTGGCGTCGGCCAATTCGCGGGCGATGTAAAGACCAAGACCGGTGCCGCCCGGTCGGGTCGTGAAAAACGGTTCGAAGATCTGCGGCCGCAATTCAGCGGGGATGCCGGGCCCGTCGTCATTCAATTCGAAGATCACCGCGTCGCCCATGTAGCCGGCGCGCGCGGCAATGCGAATGCTGCCTTCGCGTTTCTGGCAGTGCTGCCACGCGTTGCGCACGAGATTCCACATGATCTGATTCAGGTGACCGCGATCAAAGATGATCAACAGGTCCTCCGGGATCTGGATGGCCACGCCACCCGGTGGCATATGTTCTGCCTCCTGGATTTCGTCGTTCAAGGCGCGAATGAATTCGCCGAAGGCCACGACCTCGGGCTGCTGCCGGTCGCGCCGATTCAATTGCAGGACTTCGCCGACGATGCGATCGATGCGCTTCGCATTATTGCGAATCATGCTGAGCAGGCGCGCGCCTTCGGGTGCAACGGCACCATCTTCCTCCAGCAGTTGCGACGCCTGATTGATCGCCGACAGCGGATTGCGAACCTCGTGCGCGATCGATGCCGTCAGTCGCCCCATCGCGGCAAGTTTCATCTGCTGCGCCTCGCTTTGCGCGCGGCCGAGGTCCTCAAGGTAGATAAGTGTGCCGCCGTTCAAGCCGGTGCCGATCCGCACGAGCCGAACGCGCAACAAACGCTGGGTTGCTTCCACCTTGAACGGCGGCAGGACTTCGGTCAGATCTTCCTGCCAGCGCCGCCAATAATCGTGCAGCGTGGTGCTGAACTCGGCAAGGCGCATCCCGCCGCGCATGCGGCCAAAGCCGCCCAAGAGTCGCGTGACCTGCGCGTTGTGACCGCGCACGACACCATTCAAGTCGACCACCAGCACACCGTCCTGCATGTCCTGAATGATCAATCGATTGACCTGCTCGAGATTGGCGACATCGATGCCGCGCTGAGCCGCTAGCTCCTCCGACTGCTTGGTATACCGGCCAAGCGCCACGGCGATGCCCACCGTGGCGAAGTAGCCGAAGCCAATGATGCCGGTCTGGAACATCTGCGGAATGCCGATCATGCCTTCCAGCGTGCGCCACGCGTCCAGCCCAAGCAGCGCGATCGAGGCGAAGGCCGCATGCAGAAATGCGGTCTGGGTGCGCAGAATCCATCCGGCGGCCGCCAGTTGCGGAAACAGCAGGATCGGCAATGGCGCGCCGAAGCTGCCACCGGAATAGATCACCAGCGACAGGAAAAAGAGATCGCCGCCCAGAAGAGCGAACAGCATCGCGGGCAGTGACAACGGCAATCGATCCTGTTGCACCCACCAGAACGTCATGAGCCCGAACAGAAAGTAAAGTCCGGTACCGGTGACGAACGCATTGGGGTTGAGGACGCCAATGGACTTGGGATCGACCAGCAGAGCAGCACCCAACAACAGTGCGGCGCATACCGCGCGGTAGAGTCCGACAATCCAAAGAATGCGGCGGCCCGAGTCCCCCCTCGGCGATGGCACCGGTGGTGGCTCGAATGGCAGTGGTGGTACGGGCTGCATCGTAGGTGCGATCGAGTGGGGCGGCGCGCCGAAGGTCAAGGCGTCTCGTGCGCCGCGCAGCCACCATCCTGACAGCGATAGGCGCTGTTGACGAGGCGCGCGTCGGTCTTGGGCAGAAAGACACCGCAGTTGCTGCACTGGACCATGGCTTGCGGTGATGCGGCCTGACCGGCCGCGTCGTTGCGTCGCGCGCGCGCTTTGCCAGCGTTCCACAGGCGAAGCGCAAACAGCAATCCGAAAATCACCACCAACCAAAACACGATCTTGCCCATCAGAGCACCTTGCCCGGGTTCATGAGGTCGCGCGGGTCGAGCGCCGCCTTGACGGCCCGCATCATGCGCAACTCGAGCGGAGATTTGTAGCGCGCCAGATCGTCGCGCTTCAGTTGACCGATGCCATGCTCGGCGCTGAAGCTGCCGCCGTGGCTGGCGACGAGGTCGTGCACGATTGCATTCACCGCGTGGGCGTTGGCCATGAAAGTCGTGGCGACCGCCCCCTCGGGGGCTGACAGGTTGTAATGCAGGTTGCCATCGCCCAGATGCCCGAAGATCACGAGACGCGCCCCCGGAAATGCGGCCGCCAACGCCGCTTGGGACGCCACCATGAATGCCGGGATCGACGATACCGGCAGTGAAATGTCGTGCTTGATGTTGGGACCTTCGCGGCGCTGCGCTTCGCTGATGTTTTCGCGCAGTGCCCACATCTGCTGCGCCTGGGCCACCGATTGCGCAACGGCGGCGTCCGCTATATCGCCACGATCCGCGGCGGTGGCCAGTGCTGCTTCGACCTGGGCGTGAAGGGGAGCGTTTTCGGCACTGTCGTCGGCCTGGATCAGCGCGTACCACGGATGGCCCCGCAACAGGTCGGGGGACCCCGGGTGGTGTTTGCGCGAGAGCGCCAATGAAAACGCGCTGATCAATTCGAAGCCGGTCAGTCGGTCGCCCAGCGTACGTTTGAGCAATGCGAGCAACGTCAATGCATGGTCCGGGGTCGCGATTGCGGCCAACGCGGTCACCGACACACGCGGTGCGGCAAAAAGCTTGAGCACCGCGGCCGTCACGATGCCAAGCGTGCCTTCGGCACCGATGAACAATTGTTTAAGGTCGTAGCCGGTATTGTCCTTGCGCAAGCCACGCAGGCCGTCCCAGATCTCGCCGTCGGCCAGCACGACTTCGACGCCCAGCGTGAGTTCGCGCGTGTTGCCAAAGCGCAGCACCGCCGTGCCGCCGGCATTGGTCGACAGGTTGCCGCCGATCGTGCAGCTGCCTTCCGAGGCGAGGGACAGCGGAAAGAGGAGGCCGGCCGCGGACGCCGCCGCCTGCACGGCGGCGAGCGTGGCACCCGCGTCGACGGTAATCGTGGCGTTGTCGACGTCAACGGCACGCACGCGTTGCATACGCGTCAGCGATAAGACAATTTCACCGTTGGCCGACCGTGGAATGGCGCCGCCGCACAGGCTCGTATTCCCCCCCTGCGGCACGATCGCGATGCCGGCATCGGCGCAGGCGCGCACCACCGTGGCGACTTCGGCGGTGGTGCCAGGACGGACGACCGCAAGCGCGGCACCGCGATAGCGTCCGCGCCAGTCGACGAAGTAAGGTTCGACGTCGGCCGGCGTGGACAGTACATGCGCGTGGCCGACGATTGCGGCGACGCGGGCCAACAGTGTTGCACCGGACTCCGCCATAGTGGAGGATAGTAACAAATACG
>JBDTTY010000256.1:0-4810 GCA_040007975.1 Betaproteobacteria bacterium
CGCGGATGCCGGGGTCGCGCGCGGCGGCCTTGATCTCGATCAGCCCCTCCTCGATTTCGGGCACTTCGAGCTCGAACAAACGCATCAGGAATTCAGGGGCGATCCGCGACAGGATCAACTGCGGGCCCTTGGCCGTACGGTCGATCTTCATCACGTAGGCACGCATCCGGTCGCCCACGCGCAGCATTTCCTTCTGGATCAACTGGTCGCGCGGGATAACGCCTTCGATGCGGCCCGACTCGACAATGATGTTGCCGCGCTCGATCCGTTTGACCGTCCCCGTCAGCAGGTTGTCTTCACGCTCGAGAAAGTCATTCAGGATCTGCTCGCGCTCGGCGTCGCGGATCTTTTGCAGGATCACCTGCTTCGCGGCCTGCGCACCAATGCGGCCGAATTCGACCGGCTCGAGCGGCTCTTCCACCACGTCACCCAATTTCAATTCGGGGTCGCGTTCGGCGGCATCGGTGATGGCCAGCTGATGCGCCGGCTCTTCGTGCTCTTCGTCAGGCACCACCGTCCAGCGGCGAAACGCATCGTAATCGCCGGTTTCGCGGTCGATGGACACGCGCGCGTCGATTTCGGCCGTCGGGAACCGTTTTTTGGTCGCCGATGCAAGGGCGGATTCCAGTGCGACGAAAACGATTTCCTTGGGCACGTTTTTCTCGCGCGCCAGGGCGTCCACCAGCAGCAGTAGTTCGCGGTTCATTTGGTCTTTCTCCACTCGATCTTCGGGACGAGTCGCGTTCGCGCGATCGTCGCAAAGGGAATTGTCCGCACGCCCTGCGCGGTTTCCAGCAACACGTTGTCGCCGTCCACCCCGCGCAGGATGCCCTTCCAGCGACGCGCGCCGTCAGTCAGGTCGTGCAGATTGATCATGGCTTCCTCGCCAGCAAAGCGCGCGAAGTCGCCCAATTTGGTCAACGGTCGATCAACACCGGGAGAGGAAATCTCGAGCCGATCGTAGTCGACGTTTTCGACGGTAAAAAGATGCGACAGGTGGTCGCTGACGCGGGCACAATCGTCCACGTCGACACCGCCCGGTTTGTCGATGAATACCCGGACAAGCGTGCCCTTGCCCGCGATTTCCCAGGCCACAAGCTCGTATCCGAGCGCAGGGACCGTCTGTTCCAGAAGTTCACCGACTTGCACGTCGTCGTTGCTCCGCCTTGATCGTTGACAAACGGCAGGCCATCGCAACCAGCCGGCCAAAAAAAAATGGGCCTTGCCAGCCCATTTTTGCTTTTTCCCATAACTACCGCAGCCTGCGATTATAGCAGTAAAGTGCCCAATATTCCAATGTCCTGCCCGGTAGCCGTAGACGAGGCTTCAGCCTCGCGGCAAACGCCAAGGCGCCCAGCCCGCGAGGCTGAAGCCTCGTCTACGGCCCAACTGCCACGCTACACTTCCCCCTATCGACGTTCCGGACCTGAAAGCCACCGCAACCATGCCAGATCCCATGCTGATCGCCCGTCACGGCACTATCGAATGCCTGCTGCTGCCGGGACTTTCCAACCGGCACGGTCTGATCACCGGTGCCACCGGCACCGGCAAGACCGTCACTTTGCAGGTCATTGCCGAACGATTGTCTGCTCTGGGCGTCCCGACCTTCATGGCGGACGTCAAAGGCGATCTGGCGGGGTTGGCCCAGCCGGGCAAAACCTCACCCAAGTTCGAGGAACGGATGAAAATGCTGGGGATCGAGGCCCCGGCCTTTGCCGGCTGCCCGGTCACCTTCTGGGACCTGTATGGGGAACAGGGCCATCCGGTCCGGGCCACCGTGTCGGACCTGGGTCCGCTGTTGCTGTCCCGCATTCTCAACCTGAACGACACTCAGGAAGGCGTGCTGGCGCTCGCGTTCAAGATTGCCGACGACGCCGGCATGCTGCTGCTCGACATGAAAGACCTGCGCGCCCTGCTCCAGCACATCGGGGACAACGCGCGCGATTACCAGACCAACTACGGCAATGTCTCCGCGGCGTCGATCGGCGCGATTCAGCGCGGACTGCTCGGGCTCGAACAACAGGGGGCGGACAAGTTTTTGGGCGAGCCGATGTTGAACATCGACGATCTGCTGCAAACCGTCGACGGCAAGGGCGTGATCAACATTCTTGCCGCCGATCGACTGATGCAGTCGCCCAAAGTGTATTCGACGCTGTTGCTGTGGCTGCTGTCGGAACTCTACGAGCGTCTGCCCGAAGTGGGCGACCCGGAAAAGCCGAAGCTCGTGTTCTTCTTCGACGAGGCCCATCTGCTCTTTTCCGAGGCGCCCAAACCGCTGCTGGACAAGATCGAACAGGTGGTGCGGCTGATCCGGTCAAAAGGCGTGGGCGTGTTCTTTGTCACGCAAAATCCGCTCGACGTGCCCGACATCGTGCTGGGTCAACTGGGCAACCGTGTGCAGCATGCGTTGCGCGCGTTTACACCGCGCGATCAGAAGGCGGTGAAATCTGCCGCGGAAACGATGCGCGCCAATCCCGCATTCAAGACCGAGGACGCCATCACCGAACTGGGCGTTGGCGAGGCGTTGGTGTCCTTTCTCGACGTCAAGGGTCGACCGCAGGTCACCGAACGCGTGTTCATCCTGCCGCCGGCCAGCCGCATCGGTACATTGACGCCCGATGAGCGTGCCGCGGTCATCGCGAACTCGCCGTTGGCGGGTGTGTACGACAAGTCGGTGGATCGCGAGTCCGCCTACGAGATGCTGAGCGTCCGTGCGGGTGCTGCCACCGCCGCCGCGCCCGCCGGAGGCGCCGTGACGCCAGCGGCGGCAGGCGGCGGCATCATGGGGAACCTGTCCGACCTGCTATTCGGTTCGACGGGCCCGCGCGGCGGCAAACGTGACGGCATGATCGACATGGCGGCCAAGAGTGCCGCGCGCTCCGTGGGCAGCTCGATCGCACGCGAAATCACCCGTGGTGTGCTGGGATCATTGCTGGGTGGCCGCAAACGCTGATTCAAAGTCCCTGACACGCAGGTCAACCGCGGTGACCACCGTATGCACCCCGCAATTGCGTCGCCGGTCGGCCCGTCACCTGACCGAGTGGATTTTCGGGTGTCGTTGGCTTAGTCTTGCAGCTTCGCGCAGGCACCGTGCCTGCATTCTTCAGGCCACAATTTCGCCATGACCTTTCGGTATACGCAGGCGCTGGCATTGAGCATTGCCCTCACCGCATGCGCAATGGTGCAGGCGCAGGGCTTCAAGTTCTCCAATCCCGACGGCACGCAGCAGGCTGAGCAGGCCGCGCGTGACGACCGGATTGCGCAGGAATTGTCGACCCCTTGCCGCACGGACCTGAAGGGCAAGAAGATCATGCTGATCATTGGTCAGCAGCAGGACAACGGCTATATCAACGCCCAGCAGCAAAACTACGGTCCGCAATTTCAGGCGATCAACGTCCGCCTGCGCTCCCTTGGCCTGCGTACGTTTACCCCCGAGGAAATTCGCGCGCAGATTGCGCAGGCCGAGATCGACGCGTACTTCAAGAACAATCCGGATGCCGCACTCTCTGCGGCCAAGCGCCTTGGTGCCAGCTTCGTGCTGCGCGGACTCATCACATCCGAGGCCAGCCGCAATCCGATGATCCGGGTCAATCAAGTGACGGTCGGCATGAACTTCACGCTCACGGGCGCCAATGGCCGAATCGTGTCGGATGTCGCCGCGAGTTCGGGTTCGTATGCCGGCGCCAATGTCGGGCAAATGGCGCTTACCCTTGTCAATGAACAGGCCGACGAAGTCGTGGCCAAACTCTACGGCGACTATTGCCGCAATGCAGGACTCAACACGCCACCGGCCAAGGGCAAGTAGTCCCCCTCGTTCACTGGTCACCTGTTATCGACTGTCGGAGAAATGTGATGCGAAATTCAATTCGATCTTCCTTGTTACCCACGGCGCTCGGTGTGGCATTGATCGTGGGCGCGACCTATGTGAACGCCCAGCCCAAGTTCGAAAGCGCCGCGCCGACGGCAGGAGGCAAGACGTCGCAGCAGGCCAATCAGACCGCCGACAAGACCGTGTATCAGGCGGTGGAATACTCGAACAAAAACAAGCGCGGCCCCGCGCTCGTCGTGATCCCGGGCGAAATCAAGAGCAGCAACGCCACGTTCCTGCAGAAATTCACGGCCAACAACATTGCGGACTTTGGCGAACTCGAGTTGTCCAACGCCAACTTTCAGGTACTGGAGCGCTCCAATCTCGGTCCGGTGCTCAACGAATTTGCGCTTGCCTACAACCTGGGTGATCCGCAGGCAGCACGCAAATACCTCGGCATGGGCAAGCTCAAGACGACCAAGTATGTCGTCAAGTTCGACATTCTCAAGACGGAACAAGTCGCCTCCGCGCAGGAAAGCTTCGACGGCAAGACGCTCGGCCAGATGGCTGGACTGATCGGCATCTTCAGCGGTTCGCGTGGCGGTGCGGCGGCAGGCACCGCCGGCGGCGTGGCCATTGGTTCCGTCCATAGCGGCGAGGCGACCAGCGTGTGGGTGATCGGCATGCGCTACAAGATCATCAACGCCGAAACTACCGAGCAACTGGCGCAGGGCTATACCGAGGAAAAAATGGAAGTCGGTGCTACTTCCGGAGGCGCACTGGGCGTCAACAGCTCGCAGCAGGGCGGCGCCGGTCTCGACACGATGGTGCAGCGTCTCATCCAGAAATCGGTGTGGGAAATCGACAGCAAGTACAAGTGACCTTCGGGTTGCCTTGATCCGTGACGCCGGCACCAAGGCCGGCGTCGCCGTTTTTGGCAGGTGTGCGGGTTATCAACGTTGGCGGCGCGGGAGCAGGTGCGATGGCGGAAACCACGAAGCT
>JBDTTY010000257.1:0-4806 GCA_040007975.1 Betaproteobacteria bacterium
TGGAACGCGCCTGATCGATCCAACGGTAACGGCAACTGCATCACCACAACGTCAATACAATAATTCACTGGAGGAGATGAACGATGGCAAATGACAAACATCGCGTCGCGCTCGTGACCGGCGGCATGGGGGGATTGGGCGAGGCCATCTGCATCAAGTTGGCCGCGCTGGGCTATACGGTGGTCACGACCTATTCGCCGGGCAACACCAAGGCGACGGAATGGCTCGACGCCATGCAGAAGCAGGGCCTGTCGTTCAAGGCGTACCCGTGTGACGTGGCCGACTGGGAATCTGCGGCCGCGTGCGTGAAAAAAGTCGCGGCCGAAGTGGGTCCCGTCGACGTGCTCGTCAACAACGCCGGTATCACGCGCGACATGACGTTCAAGAAGATGGACAAGTCCAATTGGGACGCGGTGATCAAGACCAACCTTGACTCGTGCTTCAACATGACGAAGCAGGTGTGCGACGGCATGGCGGATCGCGGCTGGGGACGCATCATCAACATCTCGTCCGTCAACGGGCAAAAAGGCGCGTTTGGGCAGACCAACTACTCGGCAGCCAAAGCGGGCATGCACGGCTTCACCAAGGCGCTGGCGCTCGAGTACGCGCGCAAGGGCGTCACCTCCAACACGATCTCGCCGGGCTATATCGGCACGAAGATGGTGATGGCGATCCCGAAGGAAGTGCTCGACTCGAAAATCATTCCGCAGATTCCGATGGGCCGTCTCGGCAAACCAGAGGAAGTGGCAGGACTGGTGGCGTACCTGTCGAGCGAGGAAGCGGCATTTCTCACCGGCGCTAACATCGCGATCAACGGCGGCCAGCACATGTTCTGATTCAATGCGCGGGCGCCGGTGGCGCCCGCATTGTTCGCGACATGCACGGGTGACGTGCCCGCGCGGCCACGGGAGTCCAACGATGTCCGAATTGCAAATTCATCCGCTGCGCCACTTGGCGTGGTTGATCGCAATGCCCGTGACACTCGCGGCGTCGATCGCGGCGGCACAGCAGCCCACCAGCGCGCCTGCCGTCCCGGCCACCTCGACGGCACCACGTGCCAACGCGCCCGTGCCGGCACCGAGCGTAGCGGGATGGCCCCATACGTATACGGGCCCCAATGGCAGTGCCACCGTGTACCAACCGCAGGTGGTGAGTTGGCCGGACCACCAGACGCTCAATGCACGCGCCGCCATCGGTGTGCTGGTGCCAGGCGCGTCGAACCCGGTGATGGGTACCATCGACGTCGCTTTCGCCACCGACACCAACATGGCCACGCGCACGGTGTCGCTATCGTCACCACGGTTGGTGGCCACGCACTTCCCGTCGGCGGACGCCGCACAGGCGACGCAATTTGAAGACCGGATCCGCGTTGCGGTCTCCGCACTCCCGATCAAGCTCGTGCCACTCGACGCCATCGTGCTGAGCGACGGTGCCGCATCGAATACGCCGGCGCCGAATGTCGTGCTCGACAACACGCCGCCGCGCATCTTCGTCAGTGCGCGGCCCGCGAGCCTGGTGGTGTTCGACGGCGAACCGGTGATGACTCCGGTCGCGGGTACGACACTGACCGTTGCCATCAATACCAACTGGGATGTGTTCCAGGACGGCACGTCGAAGACGTGGTACCTGCTGGTCAACGGCGCCTGGCTCGCGGCCCCGGATGCCAAAGGCCCGTGGATGCCGGCCGGCAAGCTGCCCGCGACATTCGCCGCCTTGCCCGCAGATGCGAATTTCTCGACGGTGAAGGCCGCCATTCCGGGCCGGGGCTTGAGCATTGCCGACATGCCGACCGTGTTCGTTTCCACGGTACCGGCGGCGATCATCGTGACCACAGGAGCGCCGCAGTACACCGCCATCGCCGGCACCAGGCTGCAATACGTCAACAACAGTGATGCCGCGTTGTTTCGTGATACCGCCAGTGGCCGCTACTACTATCTGGTGTCGGGACGTTGGTTTGCCGCGACGGGGTTGGGAGGTCCATGGACTTTTGCCACCGCGACATTGCCGCCCGATTTCGCGCGCATTCCGGCCAATGGCCCGCGTGGCTTCGTTCTGGTATCAGTGCCGGGTACGCCGCAAGCGCAGCAAGCGGTACGTGAAGCGCAAATCCCGCAGCAGGGCACGCTGAGTCGCGCCACGGCCACGGTCACCGTAACGTACGCGGGCGTGCCACGATTTGAACCGATCGCCGGCACGCCGATGCAATACGCCGTCAACACGTCCTACGCCGTGATCAGGGTCGACAACAACTATTACTCGGTGTGGCAAGGCGCGTGGTTCACGGCGCCCGCACCTGCGGGCCCGTGGGTGTTGGCAGCCAATGTGCCTGCAGTGATCTACACGATTCCACCCTCAAGTCCGTTGTATGCGGTCACGTATGTCAAGGTGATTTCAAGCACGCCGGAAACGGTGACGTATGTCTACACGTCCGGTTACACGATGAGCTACGTCAGTGCTGGCGTGGTGGTCTATGGAACCGGCTATTACTACCCGCCCTATCTCTATCCCGCGCTGGTCCCGATCTACTACCCGTATCCCTATTCCTATGCCGGCGCCACGTATTACAACGCGGCGACGGGCGCGTGGGCGCAAGGGGGTGCCATTTACGGACCGTATGGCGGTGGCGCCAAGGCCGGCTATGCCTACAACCCGAACACCGGTGCCTACGCCCAAGGTGGGGCGATCTACGGACCCAACGGTGGCGCCGGTGCGTTCTCCGCCTACAACCCCAGCACCGGCAGTTACGCGCACGGCAGCGGTTCGTGCAATTCGGGCAATTGCTCCGGCAGTGCGAGTTGGTACAACGGCAACACCGGTCGATCCGGATCCACGCAACAAAACAGCAACGAATATGGACGCTGGGGCTCTTCCACGATTTCCGGGCCCAACCAGACCGTGCACACGCAAAGTCAAAGCAATGCGCGAGGTTCCGCCGGATCGTTCAATTCAAGCAGCGGCGCCAAAGGTGCGGGCGTGTCCGGTGCTGGCGGCAACAGCGCCGGTGCCGTGAAGACGTCCGGTGGCGACGTGTATGCGGGTGCTGATGGCAACGTCTACAAGAAAACCGACAGCGGATGGCAGAAGTACGATAACGGCTCGTGGAATTCGGTGCAGACGCCGACCAATCCGCGCACTACCACCGGCCAGACACCCTCCGCCGCCAACACGCAGGCGCAGACAGCGCGCACCGCTGGCCAGACCTCCGGGGCGGCCAGCACGCAGGCTTCGACAGCACGCACCAATGCCGGCGCCGCGACGACCGCCGGCCGTGGTGCCAGCGAAGCACGGAGCCCGGGGGCATACAACGCGAACGCAGCGAGCGAACGTGCTTCCGGATCGCGCAGCGAGGGCTTCGGTCAACTCGAACAGGACCGCCAGGCACGCACCATGGGGGCGCAACGACAGCAGCAATTTGGCGCGGCGCGTTCAGGCGGGTTCGCCGGGCGCGGCGGTGGTGGGGGTGGCGGTGGGTTCAGGCGTTGATGCAGCGTGCACCGCGTCAATTTGCGCTCCACCCACCGACTTGGTTTCGTTCAACCGAATGGAGGGACCATGCTGATTCGATTTGCACTACGACCATTGATACTTGGGGCCGCGATGACGGCGCTGCTCGCCGCGGATATGGCGCAAGCGCAATGGGTGATGGTGGCCCGCCACGTGTTGGGTCGCGTGGAACAGATGTCGCAACAGGCACCGCAGGTGGGTGGGGCAAGCTATGACTCCGCCGCCGTGATGATCGAGGTTCCTGCCGACAAGGTATACGCGGCGGTGCTGCGCGGCGTGCAGAACAACCCGCAGGGCGTCAAGATCACCCGTGAGGATGCAACGGAGCGCGTGGTTCAATTCACGAACGGCGCGCAGGTGGCCGGCATCAAGCTGAGCGCGGTGGGCGACAACGTGACGCATCTGCTGATCTCGTCGGCGCACACCGGCAATCAGCCCGATGCCGCAGCGTTGGTGCTGAACAACGTGCTGCGCGTGTGCAAGGACATGAACGTCCAGTGTTCGCAGGCACGGCATTAGCACGGTTGGACGCAACCCGATCCCGGGCCGACGGAAGTCGCAATGGCAGATGCACGTGAGCTGACTGTCGTGGTCGACGCCGGAAACCCGCTGTTGTTTTCATCACCGCGCGAGCCGACCCCACTTATCCTTGAAGTGGGCGACATCGGCTGAATTTGCCGCGTAGTGCAGCTCTCGGCAGGAAACAGCGATACCTGAGAAGTCGGAAATTTCCATTTCTGACCGCTACTAAAACGGGTACAGGGTCACAATGTAGCGCGGACCGTGTATTGGCACGTTAGTCTTTGGATGCAGTAGACTGACTCCTCCTTGGAGAGAATTCAAATTCGGTTGTCGTGCGTTTCCTGACTGTATTTCGCTGCACCCGTCCGACGGATCAAGCAGCCAGTCGCTCGCCGCCGAGCCGATGCGATCCACGCCGTTCGCGGTTTGCCTGGACGCTGATGCTGTGCTGGCTGGCGGTGCTGCCGCAAACGGCGTCGGCGATTCCCTCCGGCAACGTGTTGGTGCTGTACTCGAACAACCGGCTGCTGCCGGCCAACGTGGAATTCGATCAAGGTCTGTCGAGCGGGCTGGTCGAACACAAGGAAGTCCACGCAGAGATCTTCAGCGAGTTCCTCGACGCCCCGGCCTTCAAGGGTGCGGCTCATGAGCAAGCCGTTGCCAGCTACCTGCATGAAAAGTATTCGCTGCGCCCACCCGCCGTGATCATCGCCGGTGGCGAGGGGGCCCTGAATTTCGCGTTGCGCTTTCGCGACCAACTGTTTCCGGGCATCCCGGTGA
>JBDTTY010000258.1:0-4774 GCA_040007975.1 Betaproteobacteria bacterium
CGTCGGCAACGCGCAAGCCGCCGCTGGTGTTCGTCCACGGCGGCTATTGCGACGCGTGGTGCTGGGAGCCCTACTTCCTGCCGTGGTTTGCCGCGCACGGCTATCCCGCACACTCGTTGTCGCTGCGCGGACATGGCACCAGCGGCGGCAAGGACACGCTCTACATTACCAGCCTCGACGACTATGTCGCGGATGTCGAACACGTGGCGTCGACGTTGTCAGCACCGCCAATCCTGATCGGCCACTCGATTGGTGCCGCCGTGTGCGAGCGCATGCTGGCCACGCGACCGCTGCGCGGTGCCGCGTTGGTGGCCCCGGTGCCCCCTTCGGGCCTGATGCCCGTGGCAGCGCGGCTGGCCGCATTCAATCCCGACTACCTCCCGCACATGGCGCAACTCGACCCCGGACGCATGTCCGCCGCAATGATGACCACGCTGCGACCGTTTTACTTCAGCGATGCAGTCGAACCGGAAATGCTCGCCGAAGCGTTGAAGCATTTGAGCGGCGAATCCCCGCGCGTGCTGTTCGACTTGTCGTTGCGCTTGCATTGGGCGCCGGCCAAACGGCCCGAGACGCCCGTATTCGTACTGGGTGCACAAGGCGACCGGATTTCGACCCCGGAGGACACGCGCGCCACCGCCAGCCACCATCACACCACCGCGACCATCGTGCCCGGCATGGCGCATATGATGATGCTCGACCCGGCGTGGCAGACGGCCGCGAAGGCGCTGACGGACTGGGTGACGACGGTGGCTTGAGCCGCGCGTCAGCTGGGGGTCATTGCCACCGATTTTTTGCGCACGTATTCGAAAAATTCGTCGGCCGGCAACGGTTTGCTGGCCCAGAAACCCTGGAAGGAGTCACAGCCACGCTTGTCGAGGAACTCGAGCTGCTCGCGCGTGCCCACGCCTTCGGCCACCACTTTGAGACCCAGGCCCCGCGCAAGGCCGATGATGGCCTCCGTGATCGCCGCATCCTGCGGATCGGATTCAAGATCGGCAATGAACGAGATGTCGATCTTGAGCGTGTCGATCGGAAAGTGCTTCAAGTGCGTCAATGACGAGTAGCCGGTGCCGAAGTCGTCGATGGCCACGGTGAAGCCTTCGTCGCGCAACTGATGCAACACCTTGCGAATCACATCGAGGTCATGCAGCAAACTGGTCTCGGTGACTTCGAGTTCGATCCACGACGGATCGCACTTTTCCGACTTGACGATTTCGGACACACGCTGGGCGATATCCTCGCGATAGAATTGGCGCGCAGACATGTTGACCGATACCGTGAGGGCCATGCCGGCTTCACGCCATTCGACACACTGACGCGCGGCGCCGCGCAAGACCCACTCGCCCAACGTGTGAATCAGGCCGGATTCTTCGGCCAGTGGAATGAACACCTGCGGCGGCACATTGCCGTGTTCCGGATCGTTCCAGCGCAATAATGCCTCGGCGCCGATGATGGTCCGATCGTGTACTCGCATCACCGGTTGATAGTGCAGATGCAACGCGTTGTCGCCGAGTGCGGTGCGCAGCGACGTCTCCAGCGTGTGCTGGCGAACGCGATGCTCGGCCAGATCGGCATCGAGGAACTGGAACGTATTGCGACCCAGATCCTTCGAGCGATACATCGCAACGTCGGCGTATTTGAGGAGCTCTCCCGGATCGTCGGTGTCGTCCGGATACACGGCAATGCCGATGGATGAGGTGACGAAGATGTCGTGTCCCTCGATCTCGAAGGGCTGCGCGATCGCGTCGAGCAGCTTCTGCGCCACGCGGCCCAGCACCGCACGATCGTCGAAGTCTTCGACGATCACCATGAATTCGTCGCCACCAAGGCGCGCCAGCAGATCCGTTTCGCGCAATGCGCCGGACACAGCAGCCGTCACGCGCTTCAACAGTTCGTCACCGATCCGGTGCCCCAACGTGTCGTTGACGTTCTTGAAGCGATCCAGATCGATGAACAGCACGCCGACGCGCCGACCGCCCCGCTTGGCCAGCGCAATGGCCTGATTGAGCCGCTCGTGCAGCAACAATCGATTGGGCAATCCGGTAAGTGCGTCACGCGTGGCGAGATATTGCAGCCGCTCCTCCGCCTCGATCCGCGACGACACGTCCTGCACGAATGACAGAATCGAAACGATCCGGCCTTCCTCGTCCAGCAGCGCCGAGTGATACCACTCGCACCAGATGGTTGAGTCGTCGTGGCGACGATTGCGCGTGAGCCCGGTCGCACGCGGCTCCTCGCCGCTCATCAGCCGGCCCACCAGACTGGCGAAGCCGGCGCGGTCGTCTTCGTGCAAGAGCGGGCTGTTGTCGAGAGGAACGCCCAGAATTTCGTCGGACTTCCAGCCGAAGATGTTCTCGGCTTGCGGCGACCAGCGCACGAGTTTGAAATCGCGGTCCCACTCCAGCACCGCCAGCGGCGTGTTGTTGATGTGCGACGACAGCATCCAGTTGACGCGCTTCAGCTCTTCTTCGTTGCGCTTCTGGTCGTGGATGTCCGTATGCACCGCGTAGATGCCGGTGACGTTGCCTTCGCCATCGACCTTGGGCGCGAAGTGCAGCGCTTCCCAGCGTTGCTGGCCATCCGGCTGGATCAACTCGCGTTCCGTGATGACCGTCTCGCCCTGCAGCACACGATCCAGCAACGGTCCCAACTGGTCAGCACGCTCGTTGCCCATCACTTCCGCAATATGCCTGCCGGTGATCGCATTACGACTTTCGCCCAGCCACTCCTCGTTGTGTCGATTGACCACACGATATTTGTAGTCGCGGTCAATCGACGACACGCGTGCCGGCACGTTGTCCATGATGAGTCGCAGCTCGGCCTCGGAGTCGCGCAACGCTTCCTGCGCCTGCTTCAACCCGTGGATGTCGTTCATCAGCACAAATGCGCCATGCACTTCGCCGGACTGCGCGGCGTCCGGCACCACGCGAATCGTCATCCAGCGACGCACACCGTTGGCGCCCTGAACCAGACGGTCGAAGGCGGTGGATTCGCCTTCCAGGGCCCGGGTGAGCATCGCCTGTGCGCTTTGGTAGATGGCATGGCCCACGACGTCGCGCAGTCGCATCGTGCTGACCTGCTCCTGCGTCAAGCCAAAAAATTGGAGGAACGTGCGATTGACGTACAGGCAGCGTTCATCGCTATCGATGTACGCCACCGGCGCGGGAACACCGTCCATGATCGCGCGCAGCGTGCCACTGCGTGCGGCGAGTTCGTCCTGCGCCTGCTTGAGATCGGTGATGTCGTGGCCGACGACATACTCGCCCTTCGCCGTGCCATCAAAGCGCAGATCCGGCACGCAGCGCACGCGAATCCAGCGCTCGCGTCCCGATGCATCGACCAGCGAGCGCTCGTAGATCACCGGATCATTGCTGTCAGCGCGATTGCGACGCGGCGTCAGCGCGGCGGCGAGTTCGGAGCCCAGCACTTCGTCCGTGGTTTTGCCCACCACCTGTTCGCGCGTGAGACCCACGAGGTGGAGAAACGATTCGTTCACGAACTCGTAGCGGCCATCTTCGCCGACGTAGACGATGGGTTCCGGAATGTTGTCGTTGAAGAGCCGCAGCTGTTCTTCACGCTCGGCCAGCGCTTGCTCCGTCTGCTTCAGATCGTGAATGTCGTACTCGGTGCAGTAGAGCCCGCGCACATTACCGGCGACGTCGAGGTCGGGAACGATGCGCCCATGCAGCCATCGCCGTTGCCCCTGCGCCGTATTGCCCACGCGTTCGTACTCGATGTGCTCACCGGCTTGCGCCCGTTTGATGATGGGGCGCAGGAACGAGGCCACATCGGCGGTCATCACCTCGAATGGGGTCTTGCCGTAGATTTCATCCTGCGGCTTCAGCACCGCGTTGGCAAAAGCCTGATTGACGAACGTGTATTTGAGGTTGCGATCGATGTAGGCAATGGGGCCGGGGATGTTGTCGGCAAAAAGACGCATCTGCGCTTCCTGCGACTTCAACTGATCACGGATGCGGATGTCCTCTTCGATGTCCGTCATCACAGCGAACGCACCACCTACCCGTCCGCCGGCCTCGCGATCGGGAAACAGCGTGACGCGCGTCCAGCGATTGTCGCCATCCAGCAGCTTTTCGCGTCGCTCGTACGTTACCGTGGCACCGGCAAAGGCGCGCTCGATATAACCCTGCATTTCGGCAAAAGCAGCCGCGGGCAACACTTCTTTCAGCGTATGCCCGGGCACGTCTTCCGCCGGTGCACCAATGCGCGCGCCGAACGGCTTGTTGGCAAACCTGACTTTCAACTGCCGGTCGAAATACAAGATGGGGACACCGACGCTGTCGGTGACGAGGCGCAGTCGATGCTCGCGCTGGCCGGCTTCCAGTTCGAGTTGCTTTAAGTGGTCGACGTCGCTGTAGGTGACGACGAATCCGCGTACCTGACCCTGCGGGGTGCGATCGGGGTAATAGTCGACGCGAATCCACAACGGCGGGCGGCCGGCAGTGATCAGTTGCCGTTCATACGTCGTGCGTTCGCCGGACAGCGCGGCCTCGATGTAGGCGCGATAGAGCTGGAACACCTCGCGGCCGAGAACTTCGATCGCCTCGCGACCCAGGACCTCCGCGTCGCGCTTGCCTATCCAGTCGAGATAGGCCTTGTTGACGAAGCGATATCGCTGGTTACGGTCGATATAGGCCACCGGCAGGCCCAGCGCATTGAGCTTGCGCTGGGACAACGCCAACAGCGATGCACGCTCCGCCGGCTCGCCGACGGTGTGCGCCGGGAGGTCGATGCGAGTAGCGGATCGCGTTAG
>JBDTTY010000259.1:0-4770 GCA_040007975.1 Betaproteobacteria bacterium
GCTTTTCGCCTCGTGCGATATCGCGCGAGATTCGTGCAAAATGGCGCGAGACGGAAAGCCTCGTCTATGGATTGGGCATAGAGCGGTATAGTCCTGCTTTACGGGAGCACCATGAGTACTGAAGCCCAGCCGGCGAAACACATTCGCCTGACGTCGCATCCGGTCAAGGATGCGCCGGGCGTGCGTCCAGTCCGCTGGGGCCGCGCCACGCCAGATGAGCGCGCGCCCGTCGTCGGCAGCACAACCAATCGCACGCATCGCAACGTAATCGGCACGCATAGCGGGTCCTATGGCGTCTATCGCGCACTGGCCGTCGCGGCTGGCGCACTCACGCGCGGGCACAAGCCGGATCTCACCAATACGATGCCCACCGATCCGCTGGGCCCGTATCCTGCGTGGAGTGACCCCGACCGCATCGTATCGATCGATCCCTTCGGCGCCATTGTTGCCGATGTCTTTCGCGCCGAAATTGCGGCAGGCGTGGACATCCGGCCGACGATCGCGGTGACCAAGGCACACATCGACATGCCGGAAGTGCGCGAAGCGATGGCCGCCGGACGGTTGATTCCCGATGGCCGCATCCTGCTGGCCAACGGATCCGCCGTGGTGACCAAGGCCGCCATCGAACCGGTGTGGTGGTTGCCCGGGGTCGCGCGTCGCTTCGGCTGCAGCGAGGCGGATTTGCGTCGTGCGCTCTTTGAAGAAACGGGTGGCATGTATCCCGAGCTCGTCACGCGCAGCGATCTGGAGGTGTTCCTGCCTCCCATCGGCGGCATGACGGTGTACGTATTTGGCAATCCGCACGATCTTGCCAATCCGGAGGTCACGCTCACCGCGCGCGTGCACGACGAGTGCAACGGGTCCGACGTGTTCGGCTCGGATATCTGCACCTGTCGCCCCTATCTCACGCACGCGATCGAGGAGTGTATTCGCGGCGCGCAGCAGGGTGGTGTGGGCCTTGTGGTCTATTGCCGCAAGGAGGGCCGCGCACTGGGTGAGGTCACCAAATTTCTCGTCTACAACGCGCGCAAGCGGCAGGAGGGTGGTGATTCGGCCAGCAATTATTTTCTGCGGACGGAATGCGTGGCCGGTGTGCAGGACATGCGCTTTCAGGAACTGATGCCCGATGTGCTGCATTGGCTCGGCATCCGTAAAATCCATCGTCTCGTGTCGATGAGCAACCTGAAATACGACTCGATCGTTGCGTCGGGCATCGAAGTGGGCGAACGGGTCAAGATTCCCGATGCGCTGATTCCCGAGGACGCGCGCGTCGAAATGGACGCGAAGAAGGCTGCCGGTTACTTCACCGACGCCAAATTGCCGGACGCAGAGGAGTTGGCGCAGCCCAAAGGTCGCGGCCTGTGACGGCAGTGGTGGTCAAGCGCGCCGTCGATGTGCTGTTTACGCCGGCCGCCATCCGCGCGCGTTGTGGCGCAATCGCCGCCGCCGTGACCGAGGGCGATTCGCGTCACTTTCTCGTCGACGTCGATCGTCTCGACGACGTTGCCGCACGTGTCGCGGCGATCACTCGCAGTCGCTATCCCGATCTCGCGATTCCGTATCACAGCCGGTGGCGGCACTTCGAGGCCGGCGGCATCGATCGCAAACGGGAACTGGATGCCTTGCTGGCGGGACGATCGGCGGCCGACGTGGCCCGCGCCCACATCGACCTTGTGGTCGTCAGCGTGCTGCTCGATGCCGGGGCGGGTCCCGCGTGGCACTACGATGAAGGTGCGACCGGCCTGCGGCTTGCGCGCTCGGAAGGCCTGGGTGTGGCAAGTTTCCGTGCGTTTGTCGCGGGTGCATTTTCGGCATCGCCCAACGATCCTTGTCGCGTCGATGCGGCGGCGCTCGCGGGCATCGATGCCGCCTTGCTGGCGCGCTGGCTGCAGGTCGGGCCGAATAATCCGCTGGTTGGATTGGAAGGACGCGCCGCATTGTTACGGCGACTGGCTGCGGCGCTTTTACGCAGTGACAGCTTCTTCGCGACAGCGGCACGACCGGGCGCCATCTTCGACGCGGTGACGCATGGCAACGCGCAATCTGTTCGCGCCGCCGCCATTCTCGGCGCCGTGCTCGACGGATTCAATTCGATCTGGCTGACCGGAAACTCGATCGAAGGTGTAGCCTTGGGCGATGTCTGGCGCCATCCTGCGGCTGGCGGAACCGGCGTCACCGCGGGCTGGGTTCCGTTTCACAAATTGTCGCAATGGCTTACGTATTCGCTGTTCGAGCCTTTCGAGTGGGCGGGAATTGACGTTGCCGCCCGCGATGATCTCACCGGGCTGCCGGAATATCGCAATGGCGGGTTGCTGCTCGACGGTGGCGTGCTGACGTTGCGCAACTCGGCCGACGTGCGTACGGCGTGGGATGTCGGCAGCGAATTCGTCGTCGAGTGGCGCGCGTTGACGGTGGCGCTGCTCGACCAGCTGGCGCCGCGCGTGCGTCAACTTCTCGATGTGCCCGAGCTTCCTTTTGCATGCATTCTCGAAGGCGGTACCTGGGCTGCAGGCCGCGAACTGGCGGCACAATTGCGCGGTGGTCCACCACCGCTGACGATCAACAGCGACGGCACGGTATTCTGACGGTCGCTACCCACCTCACGGAACCTCCATGCCTGCCAATGTCCATGTTCTCGACCATCCGCTGATCCAGCACAAGCTGACGCTGATGCGCAAGATTGAAACCAGCACGACCAGTTTCCGTCGGCTGTTGAATGAGATTGGTTTGCTGATGGCGTATGAGGTCACGCGCGACATGCCGATGCACGACGTGGTCATCCAGACGCCGCTCGAAACGATGAATTCCAAGCTGATCGACGGCAAGAAGCTGGTGTTCGTGCCGATCCTGCGGGCGGGCACCGGACTTTTGGACGGGTTTTTGTCGGTGGTGCCTGGCGCGCGTGTCGGCCATGTGGGCCTCTATCGCGATCCAAAGACACTGGTTGCCGTCGAGTACTACTTCAAGATGCCCGGCGGCATGCCGGAACGCGACGCGATCGTGCTGGATCCGATGCTGGCCACGGGCAACTCGGCAGTGGCGGCCGTGGAACGACTGAAGGAAACCGAGCCGCGGTCCATACGCTTTGTGTGTCTGGTGGCGTCTCCGGAGGGCATTCGCACGTTCCACGCCTCGCATCCCGAAGTGCCGATCTATACCGCCGCCATTGATCGTGAGCTCAACGATCATGGCTACATCCTGCCGGGATTGGGTGACGCCGGCGACCGGATATTCGGCACCACCTGATGGCAGACCTGCTGCTGCGCAATGTGACGTTGCCGGACGGACGCACCGGCATCGACGTGCTGGTGGCCGCTGGACGCATCGTCAATGTGTCGCCGCGCATCAATGCGGAGGCGGTGCAGACGATTGACGCCGAAGGCCAGTTGCTGACACCACCGTTCGTCGACGCGCATTTCCACATGGACGCGACGCTGTCCTATGGCATGCCGCGCGTCAATCGCAGTGGCACGTTGCTTGAAGGCATTGCGTTGTGGGGCGAGCTCAAACCCCTGCTGACGCAGGATGCCATCGTTGAGCGCGCACTGGCGTATTGCGATTGGGCCGTCGGGCGCGGGTTGCTCGCCATACGTTCGCACGTCGACATATGTGACGCGCGCCTGCTGGCGGTTGAAGCGCTGCTGCATGTCCGCGACAAGGTGAAGCCCTATCTCAATCTGCAGCTGGTGGCCTTTCCGCAGGACGGCGTGCTGCGCGCCCCCGGTGCGCTCGAACAGCTGCAACGCGCGTTGAAGATGGGCGTGGATGTTGTCGGCGGCATTCCGCATTTCGAGCGGACGATGGCCGACGGGACCGAGAGCGTGCGGCTTCTGTGCGAACTGGCCGCCGCCGAAGGTCGCGCCGTCGATATGCATTGCGACGAAACCGACGACCCGATGTCGCGCCACATCGAAACGCTGGCGTACGAGACGCAGCGGTTGGGGCTGCAGGGCCGCGTGACCGGCTCGCATCTGACGTCGATGCATTCGATGGACAACTACTATGTGTCCAAGCTGATCCCGCTGATCGCGGAAGCCGGCGTCCATGCGATTGCCAATCCGCTGATCAACATCACGATTCAGGGGCGCCACGATACCTATCCCAAACGACGCGGCATGACGCGCGTGCCCGAGTTGATGGCGGCGGGCGTCAACGTCGCATTCGGACACGATTGCGTGATGGATCCCTGGTATTCGCTGGGCAGCGCCGACATGCTCGAAGTTGCCGCGATGGGATTGCACGTGGCGCAGATGACCAGTCAGGCGGGCATGCGCGCGTGTTTCGACGCGGTCACCGTCAACGCGGCAAAAATCATGGAACTCGATGGTTACGGCATTGCCGCCGGCAACTGCGCCGACTTCGTGTTGCTGCAGGCGCACGATGCTGTCGAAGCCATACGCCTGCGCGCCACACGCCTGAAAGTGTTTCGCGCCGGCAAGGTGGTGGCGGAAACGCCGGCGGCCACGGCGCACCTGCATTTACCCGGACGACCTGCGCAGATCGATTGGTTGTCGACTCGTTGATCGGAACCTTTACGCCGGCCGCCTCCCTGGGGGCTATTCGGGCTTTGGTGGTGTCCAGGTAATTCAAGGGTGCCGGCGAGCGACCAATGCGTGCATCGCAATGGGCGCCCGGCGACGTCTTGCGCCGCTGCTGCATAATGAACCAATCAACGCTTTCGACCCAAATATCACCCACTCATGGAATCCCTCTATTACGTCATGGCCTGGGCTTGCCACCGCAAGTGCAAGCATTGCTATGAAGATCGCT
>JBDTTY010000260.1:0-4727 GCA_040007975.1 Betaproteobacteria bacterium
TGTTCTGCATGTCGTTGTACGAATTGGTCATCGCACCGTAGCCCCAGGTGTTGGCCACACCGGCTACCGTCGTCGAATGGCAGATCCGTGCCTGATGGTCGCAGTTGTTGGTGCCCCAGAAGGACACGAACTTGCGCATCAGATAAGACTGTTCGTTGTTGTGTTTCGAACTGCCGACCCAGAACACAGCGTCGGGACCGGCCTCCTTGCGCAACGCCAGCAGTTTGTCACCCACTTCGTTGAGTGCCTGCTCCCACGACAACCGCTGCCACTTGCCGTTGACGAGCTTCATCGGCGTCTTCAGCCGGTGTTCGCCGTGGCCATGTTCACGCACCGAGGCGCCCTTGGCACAGTGCGCACCCATGTTGATAGGCGACTCGAACACCGGCTCCTGCCGCGTCCACACCCCATTTTCGACGGTGGCGTCCACCGCACAGCCAACTGAGCAGTGCGTGCAGATCGTGCGCGCCTTGACCACCTTGGTGGCCTCACCTTCCTTGGCGGCTGCAGCCGATCCGATCATGCCGAACGGCAATTGGCTGGCGAAAGCACCCGCTCCCGCCGCGACCCCTGACCGTTGTAGGAACGTACGCCGGTCCATGGTCGAGAATCGGGCGCCGGCAAGACGCTTCAATCGGGGCCCGGCAACGCGGGCGGCATCAGTTTTGCGCGTAAGCAGCATGGCGTTCTCCGTCAGATCCGGGTGGTCGCGTAGTAGTCGCGCACGTGCTCGGTCTCGCGGTAGCCCGCGCCCTCGACGGGAGCGTCGGCGGTGGCCTCGACCGTTGCGGGTGCGCTGAACGACTGCGTGGCCACGGCGGCCGCGCCGGCACCACCTGCGCCCAACGCAAGCAGGAAGCGGCGGCGTTTCAAATCAGTGGAAGTGCCGGCATGCGTCGGGACCGACGCGGGCGCGTTTTTCTGCGACGTAGTGCTCATGCAGTCCTCCAGAAAATTCATATCAGCGTGACGTTATGGTGTTGCGGCTGCGCCGCTTGTTGACGGCCTTCAGTCCATGGCGAGCGAGTCACGTTCGACCGCCAGAAACAAAGTAACGAATTTTGCAACGCGACGGTAGTAATTGGCAATCTCGCATTGCACCATTGCGCCGCAGCAATCGAAGACCCATGGCTCGATGTGTCTCGTAAAAAACTCGCATTGCACGGTCGCTGGTGCCGGGGAGCGTTCACCCATACCCGTAATGAGAATACGCATCGTTTCGAATAGGGCAGCCAAATGATCTTCCAGCATCGTCACGCCGGGTTCGCGTGCCAATCCGAGACGCGCCAGCGTTGTGCGGAGTTCGGCCAGCGGCTTTTCCATCATGAATCCGGAAATCCAGTGTGATCCATGCGGATTGACGGCGCATTTGCCCACGCCGACGAACAGGTCCGTGTACTCCTGCGCCGCCGCGTCGACATCCATCGCACCGCTTGCCAGCACCAGCCGGTTCCAGGCGGCCGCCATCGGATTGGCGCCGTCGTCTTCCCACTTGTCGGCCGTCCCGATGGCTTCAAGCAGTGAAGCATCAGGCGGTGCCGCAAACAGCCGCGACAGCAGCGCATAAAAGCCGGCACGCGCGTCGTCTTCCGGGGCAATCGGCCAATGCAAAACAACGGTGGACGCGTTCACGTTGGACTAGAGGTCGTGGATATCGACACTGTTTTCGTTGCGGATCAAATCGATCACGCGACAATCGGCGCACATCTTGAGGCGGTCAAGCGCACCGGGTGCCGCGAACATCGAATGGCCGATCAATTTGCCCAACATCGTCGCGATCATTTTTTCGGTACCGACCGGCTTGCCGCACTTGATGCAGGCGAACAGCGCGGCTTCGTTCAACACGCGCGGGGCGCGGGCTTCCGGCGTCAACGCCAATCGCGGCTGCAATGTAATCGCATGTTCGGGACACGTTGAGGCGCAGATCCCGCATTGAACGCAGTTTGCTTCGATAAAGCGCACCTGCGGCTTCTCGACGTTGTCGAGAATGGCCGCTTCGGGGCATGCGCCCACGCAGGCGAGGCACATCGTGCACGTGTCACGATTGATCGTGATCGTACCGAACGGTGCGCCCGGCGGCAGCGCGATCTCGCGCTGTGGCGTCGGTGCATGCGTGGACAGATGCTCGATCGCCAGCATCGCGGTCGTGCGCTTTTCGGGGGTCGGCGCAAATTTGGCCGCAACACGTGGCCCCAGTGGCGCTGCAGCGGACCACGCGACGTCGAGCGCGGCGGGCTCGATCAGCCGGAAGTGCGTTCCCTGGTAGCCGAGCGCATTGGCGATGGTGTCGGCCACGCGCATCTGAAAGGCCAGCGCCTCGTGATATTGCGGCGCTTCGCGGCCTGTGGTCAGCACAGTGACCTCGACAGCGCCCCACGCCAGCGCAGCCAGCCAGACATCGAGCCCCGTGGACGCGACATGCTGGATTTCTAGTGGGATCACGCGCGCCGGCAACCCGGCGCCGTGTCGCGCATTGGCGGCGATGGCAACGCGCGCGTCCTCCGCGTGCAGCAACAGGCATGCATCGCGGCCGCCGGCGCGGGCGAATGTGGACAGCAGCGTCCTGATCCGCTCACCCAGTTCGGGCACAGTGGGATAGGCATAGGTCATGGCGCCGGACGGGCAAACGGTGGTGCACGCGCCGCAGCCTACGCACAAGTGCGGTTCGACGACGACGTGATCGCCGGCGGGTGCGATGGCGGATGCCGAACAGACGTCGATACATTGCGTGCAGCCGGTTTTCTTCGAGCGCGAATGCGCGCAGATCGAGGCTTTGTATTGAAAGAACTTCGGCTTCTCGAATTCGCCGGTAAGCGTGGCCAGTTCCATCACTGCCGCCATCTCGGCCACCGGCTCGGCCACTGGCGCAAAATAGCCCTGCGGCAGCTGGTGCTGCGAAAAAGCACGCGTGCCGCGTAGATCGAGCACCAGGTCGAAGCGCTCGTTGCGCGCACGATCGGCGCGCGCGAAGTCGATGGCCTTCACGTCGCCGCATGCGACCACGCATGCCCGATGGCTCTTGCACCGGTCGAGGTCGACCTGAAATGATGCGTCGATCGCATCTTCAGGACACGCGCGAACGCAGGCATTGCAGCGCGTGCACAGGTCGAGGTCGATCGGGTTGTCCTGCGACCATGCGGCCTCGAAGGCGCCGAGCCATCCGGTGAGGCCACGAAGCGTGCCGGAAAAGACCGGATAGTCGCGCTGATCCGGCAATGGGGCGTCGTCTGTGTTACCCGTGGCCAACACCGTTACGCCGAGCCGATCGCGCAGAATGTCGGCGAAGCGAAGGGCACGCACCAGCGGGCCGATGATCAGCAGCTGCCCCGCCGACGCATAGGCTACGATGGGCACCGGCTCGGGATCCGGCATCGCCGCGAGCGCCAACAGCGCCGCGATCTTGGGCGTCGCGCCGTGGGCCTCGCTGGACCAGCCGCCGGTCTCGCGGATATTGACGAAGCGGATGGTCTGCGCGCCGCCGCCCTCCTCCGCCACGTCGCCAAGCACTGTTTGTTCCTGCGTGCAGGCGGCCAGCACATCACCGGTGGCGCCGGCGGCAAACTTCGCGAGTTCCCGCTGGCACAGCATCGTGTGGACCACGGGTGGCAACGGCAAATTGAGGGCCGCGGCGAGGGCCGCCGCGTCGAGCGGCATCGTCTTGTTGCAGTTGCAGAGGAACAACGTCTTGTCGCCGATGCTCACGGGCTTTTCCTGCGTTGGGTAACGGTTGGCAAGTCAGCCGGGGTCGACGGGGTCACCATTGGCGGCGCGTCGGTTACCGGTACGTGCATTTCAAGTGGCGCTGATTCGGCGGATGCCAGCGCGAGTTCGGCGGATGACGGCGCCGCCGGCGCGGCTGCGGTGTCGTCGCAGACGATATCACTGCTCGCGTCCGCCGGGGGCAGTGCAGCGTCGGGCGGCGCGGCGTCATCGTCGATTTTCTCCTTGACTGCCGCATAGACCTTGCCAAGCCGGTCCAACATGCCGTCGGGCAGCGGATCGGATTGCGTGTAATCGCCGATATAGATGTCGAGGCCATCCATGACATTGAAGCGCGGATCGGTGAACAATTTCTTCAACGCTGCGCGCTTGATCGCCTCGTCGACTTTGGGATGCATGAACGCAGCGTAGTCGGAGTCCGCAGTCAGCGACTCGACGGCCGGCAATGCCGGCATCGCGGCGATGGATGGTGCCGCGGCTGGCGAATCAATGGGTGTCGCGTCAACCGCGGTGGCTGGCACCGCGACCACAGGCACGGCTACCGCTTCCGTCGTCGTCGCACGCGCGGCTTCAAGTTTGCGGCGCGACCACCGCTTGAGCGAAAAGCCTTCCGGCGCAGCGGGCGTGTCGGCCATACCGCTCACGAACCGCCGCCGGCGCGACCGTCGCGATCGCGAACATACGCACCATCCTTGAACGGATCATTGCGCTTGTGCTTGCGCTTGGGTTCGGGCTTGTAATTGGCTTCCACGTAGGGCGTCATCCAGGCTCGGATCACCTCGGGCATCGGGACCGGATCGACCCGTTCACCACCATCCATCGAACGGCCGGCCTGGTTGTAGCTGATGGTCACGACCACCGGTCGCGCACGTGGCTCGTCGGCCTCTTCCGCCATGCGCCACATGACAAAGACCAGCGGTGTTTCCGATGTCAGGTTGAGGAAATAACCCTCGGCCTCGGAGGGATGCAATTCGATGGTGCAGTCGGGAAATCGCCCGGGAGACGCC
>JBDTTY010000261.1:0-4722 GCA_040007975.1 Betaproteobacteria bacterium
GTCGGCGCAATGACGCCGGGCATTTTCGCACAACGCCAGTAGTGCGACCACGGCGCTCTATCCGCATGCGGAATCGTCCTACGCCCCGGCACACATCGTCCTATTACTTACCTATTGGCAACTTGGCATGCTCCCAGCCAACCATGGCCTCGAACAGGATCACCAAACTTCCAGGATCGGCGACAACAATGCAAGCCCTATCAAAAATCACGCTTTGCGTAGCCATCATGGTCATGCTCGGTGCGTGTGGCCAGGCTGACATCCACGTTGCGGATCCGGGTGTGGGCTTGCAGCCACAACTACCGGCGCCGCAAACATCATTCGTGCCCACAGTGCACATTGCACCCGCCAAAGGCTGGCCAGAAGGCGCGGTGCCGAGCGCCGCCAGCGGTTTGACGGTCAAGGCGTTGGCCACCGATCTCGATCATCCGCGATGGTTGTATGTGCTGCCCAACGGCGACGTGCTCGTCGCGGAGTCCAACGCGCCGCCCAAGCCCGACGATGGCAACGGCATTCGGGCATTTTTCATGAAAATCGTGATGGCACGCGCGGGAGCGGGCACGACAAGCGCCAATCGCGTGACGTTGTTGCGCGATACCGACGGCGACGGCATCGCGGAAACGAAATCCGTGTTTCTCACCGGACTGCATTCACCGTTCGGGATGGCACTGGTCGGCGATGTTTTGTACGTCGCCAACACCGACGCGATCCTCCGCTTTCCGTATCAACAGGGCGCAACGACGATTGCCGCCGTTGGCGAAAAAGTGGCCGACCTCCCCGCCGGACGCATCAATCATCATTGGACCAAGAACTTGATCGCAAGTCCGGATGGCAAGCGCCTTTACGTTACCGTCGGGTCAAACAGCAACGTCGGCGAAAATGGAATCGACAACGAGATGAATCGAGCGGCAATTCTGGAGGTCGAGATTGCCACCGGCAGCACTCGAGTCTTTGCGTCCGGATTGCGCAACCCCAACGGTCTTGGCTGGAATCCGCAAAACGGCGCGTTGTGGACCGTCGTCAACGAGCGCGACGAACTGGGCGATAACCTGGTTCCCGACTACTTGACCTCTGTCCGCGACGGCGCGTTCTACGGCTGGCCCTACAGCTACTACGGCCAGAATGTGGACGCGCGAGTAGAGCCGCCGCGCCCCGATCTCGTGACCACGGCCACGGCGCCGGATTACGCGCTTGGTTCGCATGTGGCGCCTCTGGGCCTTGCTTTCAACGAAGGCAAGCTGCTGCCGTCGCAGTACGAAGGTGGCGCCTTCATCGGCGAGCACGGATCGTGGAACCGCAAGCCTCGCGCCGGATACAAGGTGGTCTTTGTGCGCTTTGTCGATGGACATCCCATTGGGTTGCCCGAGGACATCCTGACAGGGTTCGTCGATGCCGACGGCCATGCGCTGGGCCGACCAGTGGGTGTGGCCTTTGATCGCGCCGGCGCGTTGCTGGTTGCTGACGACGTGGGCAACGTCATCTGGCGGGTAACGCCTGCACCCAGAACGGCAACGGCACGATAAACGACGCACGACGCGCAGCGAAACCCACTCTCGCGGTTGTCAAACGCAGGACCGCTTGTTCAGTCTTGCGTCAAGGTCAGTTGCTCGTCGGCGATTTCGATCACATCGCCGCTACGCAACAGGCGCGGTTCGCTGCCGATCGATTGACCGTTCACGCGCGGGAAATGCCGGCCTTCCACGTGCGTTACGAAAAATCCGTGTGGTCGGCGCGTCACGACGGCGATCTGCTCGCCGGGTTTGCCGAACATCGCGACGACACGATCGAGTTCAATCAGTTTGCCGCTGCGCGCGCCACCCTGGACATGCACGCGTCCGTCTGGATACCGGGTACGTGCAGTCCGCGCGGTGGGCACCTGGAGGTTGGTGGCTGCGGTCGGCACTTCGTCGCGCATGTCGGCCACATCGCGAAGCCCGGTGATCAGCATGGTGCGATCCATCGCCGACTCGGTTGATGCGCGCGGATTGAGATAGCGCAGATTGAACGCCCCGAATTCGACCACGTCGCCATGTTGCAGGATGTAACGATCGAGCCTGGCGCCGTTGACAATCGTCCCCTGCGCGCTGTTGAGATCGCTCAGCACGTGATCATTGCCCACCTGGAAAATCGCGGCATGTTCCGCGCTTACCGCAGGATCATCGATCACTACATGGTTGGATGCGTCGCGTCCGATACTCACGCGCTCCTGATCGAGAAAGCATTGATGCACGATGACCCCATCGGTGCTTAGGACCAGCTTGGCCATGACCGCCACCTCCTAGGGTTCATCGCAACCATCCGAACAACCGCTCAAACCAGGTTCGGCGACTGGTGGCCGGAAACGCCGCACTTACCTTGACCAGTATCACCGAGATGTTGTCGAAGCCCCCGTTGTCCTTGGCAAATTGCACGAGGTGCTGGGTGGCGAGTGGCAGATTGCTTTGCAGCGACGCGATGATGAGTTCGATATCGGCGTCCTGCACCAGATCATTGAGGCCATCCGAACACACCATGAACACATCATCCGGTGCCACCTCCAATTCGCGCACGTGTGGCGAGACGTGCGGTTCGATGCCCAGGGCCCGCGTGACGAGGTTGCGATTGTGCGAGGCCCGCGCGTCGGCCGCGTCGATCATGCCCAGTTCGACCTGCTCGCGCAGCAGTGAATCGTCACGGGTGAGCAATTTGAGACGATTTTTGCGCAGGCGGTAGATCCGCGAATCGCCCACGTGCGCCATGGTCACACGATTGTCGTAGAAGACCATCAGCGCCAGCGTCGTTCCCATCCCATGGTAGGCGGGATTGGCCCCGGCAGCCGCGTATACGCTATCGTTGGCGCGATTTATGCTTTGCCTTACGTCGAGCTGAGGGGTTTGCTGGGAACTGCTCGCCCGGGAATCGGCCACACAATGACGGAGTGAATCGATGATAATTTCCGTTGCCATTCGACTCGCAATTTCCCCCGCGCGATGCCCTCCCATGCCGTCAGCAAGAACCACAATGCCACCGTCCGCGTCGAACGCGATGCAGTCTTCGTTGAATTGCCTGACGCTTCCCGTGTCGGTGACACCCGCGATTTCGATCGATTCACTCAACATGTTCCGGCGCTTCCGGGTCGTGCGCAACAGGGTTCGCGGGGTGTTCCAACGTCACTTCGTGTTGGCACGATTGAAACTATCACATAACCGACAAGCTTCCGGCTAGCCATGACGCCGCAACGATTCAGCCGTTATCAGGTGCTCGAGGAATTGGGGCGCGGGTCCATGGGTGTCGTGTACAAAGCGCGGGATCCAATCATTGATCGTATCGTCGCGATCAAGACGATCTCGATGGAAGCCCCGGGGTCGGAAACCGATGGCTGGCGGCATCGCTTCTATCGCGAAGCCAAGTCCGCCGGCCGGCTCAATCACCCCAATATCGTCACCATCTACGACGTCGGCGAGAGCGACAACGTGGCCTACATCGCGATGGAGTTTCTCGCCGGGCAATCGCTGCGCGACATCCTCGACTCCGGCACCGTGCTGCCGCCTGCCTTGATCGCCTCAATCGTGGCCCAGGTGGCCGATGGTCTCGCCTTCGCGCATGAGCACGGCGTCGTGCATCGCGACATCAAGCCCGCCAACATCATGGTGCTGGAGAGCGGCGCCGTGAAGATCATGGATTTCGGCATCGCCCGGTTGCCGAGTGGTACGCAGACGGTGGCCGGCACCTTTTTCGGTTCACCCAAGTACATTTCACCAGAGCGTCTGCAGGGCTTGGCCGTCGACGGCCGTTCCGACATTTTTTCGCTGGGCGCCGTACTGTACGAAATGTTGACAGATTTTCCACCGTTCTTCGGCGGTGATCTCAACACGATCATGACGCAGGTGCTCGACGTCATGCCGGCACCCCCAAGCACGCGCAACCGCAAGGTTCCGGTGGCGTTCGACCACATCATCGCCACGGCGATGGCCAAGCGGCCCGAAGACCGGTATGCCGACGCAACCGCGATGGCATTCGACCTGCGCAACTTTGCCGATCTCAAGATTCCGGCATCCGAGGCAAGCGCGCCCTCCCCGTCGACCAAGCCCATCGAAGCTCAAGCGCCGCACAATTCGTTTTCAGTTCGCCTGGGGGCCAATGGTGACGCCGGCCCCGGCGAACTCGTTCCGGCCGCCTGGCGGAACAGGGCATCCGCGATGGTGCGCGACCCACGTCTGCCGGCGCGCGCCGTCGCCGGCGTAGCCATCGTCGTGCTGGTGGCACTCGCTGCTTGGTCGATGCTTTCCCCACGCCCGTCAGAGCGCCCGCCCCCCCTCGCCAGCGTTGCAGGTGCGAATGGGTCCCCCGCAGCCAGTGCAATCGTGCCACCCGTCCCGGTTGCACCGGCCGCCGTCACTTCCCCCTTGGCGGGCGGCGAACGAGAAGTGCAAAAGTCCGTCGCAAAAGCTGTCGCCGCGGCACCGACACCGCAAGTGATCGAAAAGCCGGCAGCGGCGGTGGTCGAAAAGCGGGCAGCGGCGGTGGTCGAAAAGCCGGCGGCGGCGGTGGTCGGTAAACCCCTGCCACGGGTCATGCTGGCAGTCACGCCATGGGGCGAGGTCTATGTCAATGGCAAAAAGGTCGGTGTGTCACCACCGATGGTGGAATTGAAACTCGCGCCCGGCAAGTATGATGTGGAAATTCGTAACTCGACATTTGAACCATATCGCGAGAATATCGATCTGCGCAGTTCCGCCAACC
>JBDTTY010000262.1:0-4709 GCA_040007975.1 Betaproteobacteria bacterium
CCACTACAAGCTGCGGCTGCTCGTGGTGAATATTGTGCCCGCTATGCGTGTCGGTCACGTGTTTTGCATGCGGCACGAGCCTGGCAAGTTGCGCCTGGGACGACTTTTGCGCCGCATCGATCACAAAGCCAAAGTCCGTCGGTACTCCGGACAACCACGCGCTGCCCGGGATCATCCCGGCGACCATGGGGCCGATTGGCGCATCCGCCGATAGCACGACCAGCGGCATCGGCCGCATTGCCGGCGCGGCGCGAATCTGTTCGAAGGATCGATCGGCGTCGAAGTATTCCAGATCCGGATACTCGATCAGGCTTGCATCGATATCGCCGCGCAACAGGATTCGCTGGGTTGCCCATTGGGCTGACGTCTGTGCGTCCTGCAACCCCTCGCCCAACGCATCGACCAGGACCATCCCGGTCACTTCGCGTGGATAGGTGCTCGCATACAGCCTGACGATCATGCCGCCGGCAGAATGCCCCACCAGGACAAATGGGACGCTTTGGCCAGCCGCGTGCAACAAGGCATGCAGGTCGGCTGTGGAAGTGGCCGCATCCGCCGGTTGCGGCGCCGGATCGCTGCGACTGAACTGGTTGCCAACCGGCGTGCCCGGTCGATCATAGGCGCACACGCGGGTGAACCTGGCGACTTCGCCGTAGACCGCAGGTTCGACCGGCGAAGTCTTGGATTCGGTAATGTGCCAATCGGCGGCAGAACCACGTTGGCCCGCCACCAGCACCACGGTCGGGGAACCACTGCCCGTGCATTCCACGAACATGCTGCGGCCATGGCCGATAGCGACGATCCCGGCAAAATTTGCAGATGTGCCATTCCCGCCATCGGCGACGTTGTGGTTGGCGGTGCATGCCGCCGCTATCAACGCCGTGCCGATCATCATGGCCGGATGGCGCGTGCGAGTCCCCCAGAATTTCATTCGACGTCACCGATCGCAAGACCAAACGGCGTTGACCAGACCGTTCAGTCCCGTGCGTTCAATAACATGCGCCCCGACCCAATCGGCCATGACTCCTGCCTTGACGGCGGTACTGGCGGCGCAATGGCCCTACTTTGCAAGGTCGATCTCGCTCATGCGCCAGCGTTGGTCGAAAAACGGCTCGAGCGGGTTGTAGAGGCGCAAGATTTCCCACCAGCGTTTGCTGAAATTTATCTGGATTCAGTTGCAAAGCGAGCTCGAGTTCGCAACGGGTCCCAGGTTCCTTGATCGTCCGCCAACGCCTATCCCTTGGTGCGCATCGGCAGCTTCCATCCAGGCCTGACGAAGTGGCACGTATAACCGTTGGGGATACGCTCCAGATAATCCTGATGCTCCGGTTCCGCTTCCCAGAAGGGTCCCGCCGGCGCGACTTCCGTCACCACTTTTCCGGGCCACAGTCCCGCAGCGTTGACGTCCGCGATGGTGTCCTCGGCCACGCGCCGTTGCTCGTCGCTGGTCGTAAAGATGGCGGAGCGATAGGCGGTGCCCATGTCGTTGCCCTGCCGATTGCGCGTTGTCGGGTCATGAATCTGGAAAAAAAACTCCAGCAGTTCACGAAAGCTGAACCGGTCCGGATCGAAGACGATCTCGATGGCTTCCGCGTGGGTGCCGTGGTGGCGATACGTTGCATTCGGGACGTCACCGCCTGAGTAGCCGACGCGCGTGGATATGACGCCGTCCCGCTTGCGGATCAGGTCTTGCATGCCCCAGAAGCAGCCACCGGCAAGGATCGATTTTTCCTGTGTCATTGCACATCCTCTGCTTGATCCAGAAAGTCGCCATAGCCTTGCGCGACCATGTCGTCTCGATGCACGAACCGCAGTGATGCGGAGTTGATGCAATAGCGCAATCCACCCTGGTCGCGCGGCCCATCCTCAAAGACGTGGCCCAAATGACTGTCGCCGGCGGCCGATCGCACTTCAGTGCGGATCATGCCGTGCGACGCATCCTTCAATTCATTGACAGCGGCCGTCGCAATCGGCCGCGTGAAACTGGGCCAGCCGCAGCCCGACTCAAATTTGGCCGATGATGCAAACAACGGCTCGCCTGACACGATGTCCACATAGATACCGGGCTCGTGGTTGTCGAGAAGCTCGCCGCTGCCGGGCGCCTCGGTGCCACTTTGCTGCGTCACGCGGTATTGCGTCGGCGAGAGGCGCGCAATGGCTTCGGGTGTCTTTCGATAGATGGACATCTGCAGTCTCCTCGGGAACAGCCAATCGGCGTACAGGACATTGAGGGCGAACGGCGCGAAAGCAATGCTATCGCATGCGCGGAGCGGCCAAAAACTGCTCGCGGGGTCGCGAAAGCGCCAGTTTAGCCGACAGGCTGAGGCAGCATATTGTGCGGAACATGTGAACAGGCCGGTTCAATCCGCCAGCGCCACCCCGGCGCTCGTTGCCTCGCGTGATATACGAAGCACGCCGCATCGCATACACTCGTGAGGCTGTGAATGAGGCACTCGATCACAAAACGCGCTAACCGGACCTCCGCATGACCTTGAAAAAACGCGTATCGAATACCGACGAGCGCGATCGTCGGAAAAAGCCCGCGCTGACGCGCACCGATACCATCAGGATTGCCCTCGAACGAGACATCGTATCGGGCAAGCTTCGACCGGGAACCAAACTCGACGAAGACACGCTCGCTGCAAGCTTCGGCGCCTCCCGCACGCCGGTGCGCGAGGCGCTGCGACTGTTGGCCTCCAAACGACTGATCGAAATTCGCGCGCATGCCGGCGCCTTTGTGAGCACGCTGTCCTTGATTGATCTGGCCGAGATGTTCGAGGCCATGGCCCTGCTGGAAGCCGGCTGTGCCATGCTCGCCGCGCGCCGGCATGACGCGCGCGACCGAACGGTGATCGCGGCCGCGCACGAGGCCTGTGCGACTGCGGCGCGTAACAACGACCCCGGCGCGTTCTACCGGGCTAACACACGCTTCCACGAGTGCATTTATGACGCGAGCCACAACGGATATTTAATCGCCCAAACCATCAATTTGGGGAATCGGCTCGAAGCCTATCGCAGGGAAGCGACGTTTCATCCAGGGTTGATGGCGATTACCATCACCGAGCACCAGCAGATCATGAACGCGATTTTCGAGATGGAGGAGGCAGAGGCGGCCAGGAATATGCGCGGCCATTTCGATACGCTGCGCAACGATATAGTGTCCATGGCAACGGCCGCAGCGCGCCAGCCGGCAGCACCTTCAGGTTCACGCCTGGCGACTGAAATCGATGCCCGTACGCTGCTGCGCGGCGGCGAGTAGGCGCAGAGCGGCCGCGTTGGCGCCATCCAGGGCACGGGACTCGTCGACATCCACCATGTGACCGTCACGCACGCGTACCGAGCCATCGACTATTACCAGCGACGCGTAGGGATCGCTGCCGGCCAGCAGCAGTGCGCCGAGCGGATCGAGAACCGCTCCCGCCAGTGAAAGTCGGCGTAGGGGAAACGCGGCAATGTCCGCTGATTTACCGGGACTGAGCTCGCCGATATCGTCGCGTCCCAGTGCGCGGGCGCCGCCTCGCGTTGCCATCCACAACACGTCCTGCGGTGTCATCCATTGGTCCGCCAACTCGGTATCGTCGTAGCCGCCGACGCGATGCAGGACCAATGCGAGGCGCATCTCGTTAAGCAGGTTGTTCATGTCGCTGCTTGCGGCGCCGTCCACGCCGATTCCAACGTTGATGCCATGTGCTCTCCAGTGGCCGACCCTCGCCACCTTCTTGCCCAGGCGAACGATGCAACGAGGACAATGCGCGAGGCTCGCTCCGGCCGCGGCGATGGCTTCCATTTCGTCGTTGTCGAGAAGGGTTGCATGGGCGAACCACGTGCGCTCGGACAACCATCCCGAGTCGCGCAGAAAATCGACAGGGCGCCCGCCGAGCTGCTGCATCACCGCGCGCTCGTCGGGTCGCGGATCAAAATGGACATGAAGTCCACAGGCGCTCGCCCGCGCGAGATCGGCGAAGCGTCGCATGAACTGCGGTCGCGTGTAGGTGACGCTCGTCGGTCCGATCGCGACCTGCAGCATCGCACCCCTGGACGTATCGTGATAGCGCCGAATCGTGGCTTCGAGCTTGGGAAACAACGCGTCCTCGCGATCGAGAATCCGGTCGATGCGTGGTCCCATGAGCGGTCGCAGGCGCGCCTCAAGGTCGGCTTCCATGGTCGGCATGCCGCCACGGGTCAGGACGAAACGAATGCCGGCCTCGCGGACCCCGCGGATCTCTTCAGCTGCCATCTCGCCGTTGGTCTCGGGCATCAGGTAAGCGAAATCGGCGTTGGTCGTGCAACCAGATGCCAGGAGCTCGCAGTTGGTCGCCAGGGCCGCCCAGTAGTACGCGTCGGGATCAATTTCCGCCCAGACCGGATACAGCGCATGAAGCCATTCGAGAATGGTGGACCGGGTCACCAACGGCACCGCGCGCGTGAGCGTTTGATAGACGTGGTGGTGAATGTTGATCAGGCCCGGTGTCACCAGGCAGCCGGCCACGGAGATTTCCTCGTCGACAGTGATCGCAGGCGCCGGCTCGGGCCCGACCGCGGTAATGCGGCCGTTTTCAATGAGCACGTATCCGTTGCGAATGGATTCGCGGGCGTCATTGCAGGTGTAGATGACGTCGGCGTTACGAAGAAGGAGACGAGACATTGGAAATGAGCTCCTGAAACGAGGGAAGGTACACACTGCGATCCGGAAGCGAGGCAATGCGTCA